>JAJFIN010000430.1 GCA_021774955.1 Alphaproteobacteria bacterium
ACTCAAAAATGTTGTTTGCATTTTTGTCTGGGGGGATCATGGGGTGGCTGTTTCTAACGCGATACCTGGACGGCCTCATAATTGGCTCCGTAACCGGTATCTGGTTACTCCTCCATTCAAGAAGCAATTGTCCCTGGAAATCAATTTCTGGTTACGCATTGGGATGTCTGATCGTCGGAGCTCTCGTCTTTCCGTATAGCACTTATATTACCGGCGACCCACTAACGACCCCGCTTAATCTGTACATGGATTTGATCTGGGGTGAAGGTGCAAACCGATTGGGTTTCGGGTCCGACATTGGCCCCACTCTCGATTGGGGTAAATTGGATCTATATCCCGGTCACAGCTTGAGCGAGGCAATAATAAACTTACACCAATCAATAGTCACACTAAGTATCGAGCAAAGCGGATGGATTATTGGTTCCCTTATATTTGGTATGGTCCACCTCATCTGGGGAAAATGGACACGGGCCGACCTCTTCATGGTCGCCATAATTTCTATTTTCACAGGAATATATTGCTTGTATTGGTTTAACGCCACTTACTACATAGGACCGCGCTATTGGTTTTCCGCATTTTTCCCATTCATCTTTCTTTCTGCCAGGGGCATTCAAACCAGCGCTTCGCTTTTTAAAAACCAACTCTCAGAACAACACCCCGACACCGACATACGACTTGGTGTGATAATTGGGCTGCTTTGCATCATAGCTGTTGTCATATTCTTGCCTTGGCGAAGCGTCACAAAATACCATGACGCACGGGGCTACCACACGGATTATCGACAGTTAGTAAGAGAACATGATTTAGAAGGAAGTCTGATTTTCATCAATTCCAATTCAGATTCAGATTTCGGTAGCGCTATCATTTTGAACGCTTGGGATTACTCCGACAGCCATCCACTTTTTGTCAAAGATCTCGGGGAAGAGTACAATTCTACGGTTGCCAAAGCATTCCCTGGACGGCCAATCTATTATATGCAAGGCAGAACAAAACAAGATGACCGCGTAGTAATCATACAAGGTCCAATAGTCCGAGATGAGACTGAAGAGGCAATGTCCGAAAAATGACAAACTTATCAGGCAACCAAAAGATAGGTCTGGCGCTTGGCGGCGGCGTCGCCCGTGGCTGGGCCCATATCGGAGTGCTGCACGTCCTCAAAGAGGCGGGTATCGAGCCTGACATTATTTGCGGAACGTCGATTGGCGCCTTAGTCGGTGGTGTTTACTCGGCCGGACATCTAGACAATTTGGAATCATGGGCCCGTGGTCTCACCAAGCGTCGAATGATTAGCTATCTCGATGTCATCACGCGAGGAAGCGGTCTTTTTGCCGGTAAAAGGCTTGAAAAAACCTTGCACAAATTTCTCGGCGAAATGACCATTGAAGACTTACCTCATAGCTTTGCCGCTGTCACAGCAGAACTCGCCACCGGTCACGAAATATGGATACAAGAAGGAAGCCTCGTTGATGCTATGCGGGCGTCACACGCCCTACCCGGCGTCTTCGCTCCAATTAATATTGATAACCGCTGGCTTATCGACGGCGCATTGGTGAACCCAGTTCCGGTTTCGGTCTGTCGCGCTCTCGGTGCACGCCTTGTGATCGCTATAAGCTTAGGTTCAGATTCATTTGGTAGAAGCTCGTTTCCAGAGCGCGATAACCCTGTTGAAATTGATTTCAATCCGGAAGAAGAAAAAGGCAAAGTCACTCTGCATGGAACGCTTAATCCTCAACGCCTCATGATGCGGCAATTATTTGGCACCGCACAAAAAGCACCGGGCGTCGGCACTGTAATGCTCGGTGCACTGAATATTATGATGGACCGGTTGTCCCGCTCACGGATGGCTGGAGACCCGGCAGATGTGTTGGTAACACCTCGGTTAGGTCATATTAGCTTGCTCGAGTTTGATCGTGCTTCCGAAATGATAGAATTGGGTGCGGACGCAACAGAACGAGCACTGCCTCAGATTAGAGAAGCCATGTCCATTCTCAGTTGATTGTATTTTGGCCGTTGCAGAACCACGCTTAATCACAACGATACATTGTCACCCTGTAGCAATATAAGCTTTCAGAGCATCAGACTCAGCTTCGGCCTCAGCAATTCGGCATTTAACGACGTCACCAATAGAAACAATACCATTGAGCCGGCCAGCTTCGACAACCGGTAGATGACGAATGCGGTTTTTCGTCATGAGCTCCATTAGATGATTAATCGAGTCTTCAGCCGTGCATGTCACGACATCTTTTGACATGTAATCTTTGACCGGCCGAGACATCGCGCTCGTGCCGTCACTGGCCAATGCATGAACGATATCGCGCTCTGAAAGAATTCCACATATGTCTTTACCAGCATCAACGACAACCACCGAGCCGATACCATTTTTTGCAAGTAATGAAGCTGTGTCAGTCAACATTTGCCCAGGTTCAACTGTATAAACAGCATTTCCCTTTTGGGCTAAAATCGTCGAAACGTGCATAGGCAGCCCTCCTATCAATGTTCTCCAGCAAACTCAAAACAGCTGGATATAAGCCAAACATTGTGGGGATAACTACCCTAGCAGGCAAGAAAATATTGAATATTGACCGTACCAATTACACCAAATAATACAGTTTCAATTCGCACACACCAATAGATGCGGTAATTCGCGTGCGCGAACAATTATTATCAAAACAAAGCAAGCCAATTTGGCTCAAATTACCGCGGCAATTTACGCCGCTTTAGGACGTGTCCCTGCTATTTCGGGAAAAGGGCCAAACGGGCATGGCTTTTCATCGGAATTGAAAGTCATAAAGGCAGCGATCTGACGCATATATTCCGCCAAATTCCCGCCAAAACGTTGCAAATCATCACTTGGTTTGTGGTTGATCAGTGCGACAATGAACTGCACAACAGCAA
>JAJFIN010000044.1 GCA_021774955.1 Alphaproteobacteria bacterium
CCGTGCTTCATACCACGCGACAGGCCCCTTAAACGGTTGGTGTGAATTGACGATCAGGCGCGTGGCACCGTCCGTGCTTCGTATTGGAGCGATTGCCATCGCGTTTGAACCCATTTCGACATTGGGCTGATCAGTGGAGAGGAAGGCGCTGGTTTCACCACCCAGAGAAATGAAGCGTTTGCGCTCATCGGCAAACAATTCTGCAATATCTGCACCGAGGCCATACATCAATGGAGCGCGCAAAACGAACCCGGCAATGATGTCCTCGCCTTTTATCGGTAGGAGGTCAGTCCAAACTTCGTCTTCATGTTCGAGGGCATAAAGATTTAACCCCGCCGCGTATCCCTCAACGAGCACTCGTGTCTGTGGGTCTAGATCTGTTTCATAGCGCGCCTCA
Source organism: Alphaproteobacteria bacterium (assembly GCA_021774955.1). Taxonomy (GTDB): domain Bacteria; phylum Pseudomonadota; class Alphaproteobacteria; order M2410; family M2410; genus JAJFIN01. The sequence continues at coordinate 398 of JAJFIN010000044.1, forward strand.
ACGGTTGGTCTGATGCGCATGAGATAGGTGATGTAGTCTATTCTTGCGCCATCAATTCCTTTGTGTTGAGCCATCTTGGCTTGCGGGGCTGCGAGGGAGTTTTGAATGTTCAGCCAGTCGTCTTGGGCATGGGCATAAGCTAGCCCAAAGGCGACATCGGCATCGCGGGTGCCATAGATGTGAGGGCTGCCGAACTTGTCTCGGATGATGCGTGCGGAATATTGGTTGGTATCGTCAATGATTGCCTGACGGTTGAAAGAGGGCGCGGGCGTCCAGGTAAACCACATTAATGCGACAAGTGCGATGCCAATTGACCCAGTTATTGCCACTACATAGCGCTTCATTTGTTGTCCTTCTATTTCGTGCCACAAGGTTTTTTGTTCATAAATTATGCCGAAGTAGCTACAGAGGCAAATCTCCCAGGGCTTTATTGAGCGAGCCAGTTTCTTGGAACGACCGGATGGTGCGTTGAGCAATTCTCATTTGATGGATTTCATCGGCACCATCGGCAAAGCGCGCCCAACGCGCCTGCTGAAACATATGGGCGAGCGGTGTGTCGGTTGAATAACCGAGTGCGCCATGAACTTGAATTGCGCGATCGATGATGCGGTTCAGGGAGTTGGCGACAAAATGTTTGGCCATGGAGACCTCAGATCGGAAATCTTCACCCTGATCAATTTTGTAAGCGGCATGCAAGACCATGAGCTTGCATTGATAAAGCTCCATGGTGGAATCGGAGATCATCCACTGAATGCCTTGTTTTTCCGACAACATGCTGCCATGGGAAAAACGCTTAGTCGCCCGGTCAATCATTAGCTCTAAGGCGGTTTCGGCTTGACCGATCCAGCGCATGCAATGGGCGAGCCGTGCAGGACCTAAACGGAACTGGCCGAGTTTGTGGCCTTGACCACGACCACCCAATCGTTGGCGATCATGGACCCGCAAGTTTTCGATCATGATTTCAGAATGGCCGGTGGAGCCATGCATGGTTTCAACCTCGCGGACTTCGGTCCATCCTTCTGAGGGTAGATCGACGATGAACGCCGTATTGGCTGCTTGAGGAATTTCCGGTTCGTCTTCGGTGCGGGCAATGAGGATCGCAAACTTGGCACTGTGGGCGCCGGAGATAAACCATTTGTGACCATTGATGATCCAATCATCTCCGTCCTTCACACCGCGTGTTTGAATAAGTGTTGGATCTGATCCTGCGACTTCCGGTTCGGTCATAGCAAAGCACGACCGGCTGCGCCCTTCGCATAGCGGCTTCATATATTTTTCTTTTTGTTCGTCTGTACCCCAATGATGAAGCGTATGCATGTTACCTTCATCAGGGGCTTGGCAATTTATGGCAAACGGGCCGAAGCGGGCGCGGGCGGCCTCTGCCGAAACCATCGCCAGTTCGACATGGGTGAGCCCCATGCCGCCAACATCCTTAGGCATATGTGGTAGCCAAAGCCCGGCTTCAAATGCTGCTTTTCGCATTTTGATCACACCGGCGACCAGAGAATCTCGATCATCTTCATCGATTTCTTCTTCGGTTGGGATCACGACATTGTTGATGAAATCGCGCACCCGGATGCGCAGGGTTTCAAGTTCGGGTGGTAGACTGAAATCGATGGCCATGAATTCCTCCAATTATTGTTGTGGGTATTGTGCACCGAAATGCCTTGATCCTCCTATGGAGAAAATGAAAAAATAGATTGTTTTAGATCTTTGGGATTGAAGGTGCGATGCTGGAAATTCCTTCACTGCTGCCACCACTGGCGGTATTCTCACTTTCCTTGCGGCGCGCCTGTTGATGAGTGATGGCGTAGCGTCCAAAGGTTAGTCTACATCATTACAAAACTGGCGCCCGGTCTGTGAGATGGATAGACGTTGCGCCGCCCTGGCTGATTGTCTAAAAGAGCGCACTTTGATTTACAGGCACCAACCGGAGTAATCGATGGCATCGCGTCAATATATCTATCACATGCAAAATCTGTCGAAGACCTTTCCCGGTGGTAAGCAGATCCTCAAAGATGTTCATCTGTCTTTTTATCCAGATGCCAAGATTGGTGTCGTCGGCGTCAATGGTGCCGGTAAATCGACGCTCCTTCGCATTATGGCGGGCGTTGATCAGGAATTTAACGGCGAAGCCTTTCCTGCCGATGGCGCGCGCGTGGGTTTTCTTCAACAAGAGCCAGAGCTTGATGCCAACAAAGACGTGCTCGGCAATGTGATGGAAGGTGTCGCGGAAACTAAAGCGCTGCTCGAAAAGTTCGAAGAAGTATCTTTGAAATTTGGTGAGCCGCTTGATGACGATGAAATGAACGCGGTTATTGCCGAACAAGCAGAAATCCAAGAGAAGATTGATGCCCTCGACGCCTGGGATCTTGATTCAAAAATTGAAATGGC
>JAJFIN010000431.1 GCA_021774955.1 Alphaproteobacteria bacterium
AACCCGCATTGCAATGCGTGAGCACATTGACGACACCGCCATCTTTGCGCGCGCTGATTTCCTCAATCAACGACAAGCCGTGCACACCAATCATACGACAGATTTCAACATCCTCTTCAACGATACGCTCGGCTTCTGTCTTGCACTTGTGCACTATTGTCCCGGCATCGTCCGCGGTTTCTAAAATGGCCGTGATGCGATCCACGGCCCATTGCAAATTCACTGCTGTCGGGCGTGTTCCCTTGAGCAATTCACCAGCCTTACCCATCGCCGTCTTTGGGCTATCAGCACCGTCACGTTGTACCGCAAGTGCAGCCAAATACATTCCGTAGGCTGCTGTTGCACCTATCAGCGGCGCCCCACGCACATGCATATCGAGAATGGCTTTCGCAGCTTCTTCAACCGTCTTTAGATCTTCGATGACAAAACGATGCGGCAAACATCTCTGATCAATGATTTGCACGATCGACGGATCATCAGGATGAAGCCAAATTGTTCGACGAGAAACACCATCTACAAGCATATCAGCACCTTAACTTATCCTTATTGTCACACCCTTATACTGCCACCATGAGGGCAGTGTCTGAGGGGGCTTTGTTTGCCGCTCAATCATTTCCCGCGTGCGTCAGTTTGTCCATGTTTTCAAGAGATTCTTCACCGATTCTTTTGACCCAAATCAATGTTGCTGAAAAGCCCACATGTCTTCGTGTCGGGCGCTCAACAAAACAGGGGATGACAACAATGAACGTCCAATCAAGTATCGCTTTAACTACAGCTTTCATAATCGCTACATCAACGCCAACAATTTCTCAAGCGGGTATGGATAAATCTGCTGGAGATTTCTTGGTGCGCGCTCGCGCGATTTCCGTAACGCCGGATGAAAGCGCTAGCATCTCCGTCATCGGTGGAAATGTCAGCGCCAGTAATCAAGTCGTCCCAGAGCTCGACTTTACCTACTTCTTTACCGACAACATTGCTGCCGAGCTGATCCTTGCCACTTCCAAGCATGACGCAAGTGCGGTGGGTAGTCTTTTGGGTACAGTTGATCTTGGGGATGTCGGCGTTCTGCCACCGACGCTAACGCTGCAATATCACTTTTTACCCAAGGGACAATTCAGCCCCTATGTTGGCGCTGGCATCAACTACACATTCTTCTATAACGAAAATGCGCCTGGTGGAGTGGTCACAAGCGTCGACTATGAAAATGGTTTCGGTTGGGCGTTACAAGCCGGAGCTGATATCGCTCTGCAAGGGAATTGGTCGCTCAATCTCGATGTCAAAAAAATCTTCCTCAATACCGACGTCTCACTCAATGGCGGTGCGATCCTGGCAGATCTTGATCTCGACCCTTGGGTATTTGGAATAGGCTTCGGCTACAAATTCTAAAGATTAGTCTGAGCAATCAGATATTGCGGGTTCTCACGCTGTCGCGGGGAACCCGCCTGCTTTGGCCACCATGCTCGGCACGTCCTTTTCAAGAATACCTTCGAGCCAAGCCGAGGTCGCAATGATGGCATCAAGGTCGATGCCGGTATCCACGCCGCCGCGCTCCAGCATAAACACCAAATCATCGGTCGGAATATTACCGGTGGCCCTTGGTGCAAAGGGGCACCCGCCAATCCCGCCAATACTTGAATCAAGCGTCTCAACACCCGCCTCCATCGCCGCCCAAGCATTGGCCAGACCAGTGTTGCGGGTATTGTGAAAATGCGCCCGCAGCGGCGTATCGGGAATTGCATCTTTAAGCATTCCAAAAAGATCCGTTGCTTGGTTGGGCACACAGACACCAATAGTGTCAGCCAGACAAATTTCGATGGGCTCCGCCTCAGCGACGCGCTTCGAGAGGGCGACAACAGCCTCGCTGGAAATCTCTCCCTCAAAAGGGCAGCCAAAGGATGTGGATATCGTCATCTGCGCCCTCATCCCAGCCTCTTGCGCTCCCTTGGCCATCTTCTTCCACGCATCCAATGTTTCTTTTATTGGCGCCCCTTGATTGCGCTGATTGAAAGTCTCAGATACGCCGATCGCGCAGCCGATTTCCTTGATCCCGGTTTCCCGCGCGCGTTCAAAGCCGCGGTAGTTAAGAACAAGCCCTATGTAAGTAACATCATCGCGTTCCGGCAATGCCGCGATCACTTCCTCCGCATGCGCCATTTGCGGAACCCGTTTTGGATTAACAAAACTTGCCACTTCAACACGCCGCACCCCAGCATCAACTGCCTTTTGAATAAAGGTTAGACGATCGGCAACGCTGAGGTGCTTCTCCTCGCTTTGCAACCCGTCGCGCGGTCCAACTTCAACAATTTGAATTGACTTTGCCGTCACCCGTCAGCTCCCTCTGCTCTTATGCCGCTGCTCTTAAAACTTTCAAGCGATCCAGTGTAACCGGATGTCCCGTTTCATAATAATCTTTCATCGACAAACAAAGGTCACGAAGCGTCGATTCAAACCCCTTCTTAAGGACCAGAGCGTTTAACACTGCACCAAGTGGACCATATTTGATTTCGTAGGAGAGAGCCGGGGCAAACAATGTTTTTCCATCTGCATCTTCCAAGTGATAACGGAAGGACAAGGAATTGAAAATTGGAAACGCCGGTCCATCACCCTTGTGAACACGCAAGGTAAATCCATGCCCATCGACCCAATCCGTGACCGTCTCATCGAGACTTCCTTTCGAGCCCTCCTGATAAACTTTCCGGCTCGTGCCAACACCCTCTTTTTGATCCGTCACAATCTCTGTTTTGACGACTTGCGGAACATAATTATGGGCGAGCGTCAGATCACGGAGTTTCTGCCACGTTTGATCTCTTGGCATGTCGATGATGATTTTCGCGCTTACTTCATTCATGGCTCTGTCCAAGCGTGTGTTTCAGCCTATTTATTTCAGAAAACTGGTTGAAAGCAAACATTTAGACGCGTGTTCCGGCCAGCCACAGCCAACTTGAAGAGAAACGATAACCGCGCTAGCCTGGAGCAAAACAACAATAAGCAAAACCGGGAGCAAGCCATGGCACAATATGATCTGGTTATTCGCAATGGGACCATTTACGACGGCACAGGAAATGACGGTTTCTCAGGCGATATTGCGACAAAAGACGGAAAAATTGCCGCCATTGGCAAAGTAGATGGCACGGGTCACGAGGAAATCGACGCCAAGGGTAAAATCGTCACGCCCGGATTTGTTGACATTCACACTCATTATGATGGCCAAGTCACCTGGGATACTCATCTAACACCGTCCTC
>JAJFIN010000432.1 GCA_021774955.1 Alphaproteobacteria bacterium
TTTGCCTTTGGTTTTCAGCGCTGAAAGCCATCCCTTCAGATCACTTTCCCAGACCATCGGTGTTTCCAAAACCACGCCTATCAGATCACCATATTTTATACCGCTAGGATTCTGACTGAGCACATCGGTAAGCTTTACTTCTGCACGTTTCAGCTGAGTATCACGCTCGGCCTCGTAGGTTTTATTTGAAGTATCCATAATTGCTTCGCCGAACAAACTTGCTTGTCCAGTCTTCGCGACTTTGGCCTTGTACTTCGCCGCATTTCTGACCCGCTCTTGCTCGTCTATCGCTTTCTTCTCGACCGCCCGAAACTCTTGAATGCCTTTCCAGTGTTGCGTGGCATAGATCAAATAGAAATAGGAGCGGTTAGCCGTTGGTTTGAGAATCCGAGTTGAGGTAACATATTTGAAGTTACCTGCCTGCTTAAGTCGCTTTGAATAGACTGCCATCGCGGCAGCCTCCCGGCTCAACCCTCCATCATGCAATTGCTTCCATTCTTCAAACCAGTTTGCTCCGAATAAGTCATCAAACGATGCCGCAATTTCGGGACGGGGGTCTTCGATAAATCGATTGATAAAATCCGACATAAAATTGATGAGTACTTCACCGCGTAGATTCAATAGAGGTGTGATCCGTTCGAAGGGAAAGCCCTGCCACCCGGTCGGATCAATGAATATGAGAGAAAATGAATCTTTGGTGAAATCGCAAACACGGTTCACACTGTCTTCAAATGATCCGTAGACCAATTCAATAGACACATCCTGAATAGTGTTTACCGTTTCCTGCAGCTCTTTAAACGCACTAGGAGAATTCTCAATAAACATACAACGAAAGTCGACGTCTTTGCCTAGTCTATCCTTAATTCCTCTTCGTACGCTCTTAAGCTGTTCTATAGCTATAGAGAAAGATGTGTCTTCATATCGCTCACTGCTAGATTTCCACGGGCCTGAAAACCCATCAACATAAGCAAAATTACGTGCGCTCGAATAAATATTGTAGGCGACTCTTTCGAGATATTTCTCCAACACGAAGTGCTTAACATAGGTCTGCTCGCGACCCGCATAAGCTTTAGGGTCAAGCATTGAGATCAACCACTTGCTACATAAAGTTGATTGGTTTTTGCGGGTATTGTTGAGATCTCAGGAAACTCATTCCATTCGCGACCATCCAATTCGCGACCACCTGATTTTGGTCGGAAACCGCCCCACTGTTTGAAGAAAAATGAGACATGCTGTTCGACGCATTGGTCTCTCACTGATCTTGCCCATGACAGTTGCATCGGGCGGGCATGGGGGCCGCTTTCTCCACCGACAATCACCCATTGTATATCTGAGAGGTTGAGTTGTCCGGGAGCGCCGATCAAAGGCTCGATGGACAAAAACCGCACTTCCGCATTTGTATCCTGAAGATGTTTAATGCGAGATCGCTTGGTTTCATCTTCTACCGAAGTTCCCAGCCAAATATGATCGGGTACGGGTTTATCCTTATACCGAGCGTTTACAAACCTTTTCATCAGCGAGCTTCGCTTTGTCAGAACTTGAAATATGTGCCAGTCTGCACGCTCCATAGTTTCAAACACTTTTGCAATAAAGTCACTTGGCACCTGCTTATGAAATAAATCGCTCATCGAATTTACAAAAATCATCTTGGATTTTTTCCAAGTGAGCGGCTGCTCAAGTCGTTCAGGTCTCAGCATCAAATCAAAACCGTGCTCAAAGGGGTGACCTGGAACGTCGCGGAATCTCTCAGAAAAACGTTCCGCGTAACAATTATCACACCCTGCGCTAATCTTTGTGCAACCCGTTACCGGGTTCCATGTTGCGTTGGTCCATTCGATTGTTGAGTTTTGAGCCATATCTCACCTTTGGAACATAACAAGAACATTGTATCGGACTATGTGATTCTAAACAACAATATTATTTTTTGTTGCAGATTTCGAACCGAGTACTCGGCTCCATTGATAAAACCGAAGGCATCCGATCTATCTTCTATTCATTTCTTGAGTCGCACGCCAGGGCCACCCCCGTTTTCATCGATGAATTCGATGCCAGCAGATTCGAAAACAGATTGGATAGCAGCGAGATTCTTTGCCGATGCGGACGGTACATCTTCAATGGCCTCCATGCGTTGAATCGTTGAAATGCCGAGATTCGTTTTTTCCGCAAGCTCACGAACAGACCATCTAAGGCAACCACGGGCCATCCGAATTTGCGCGCCGGTGATCATTTTGAACTAATTTCTTTCATATATGAATAAATTTATATTGACATTACTTCATTCGTGACCGATATTAATTCACATATGACGCATTAGCAACGGCCCGACAAGGTGCTGATAACACCCTGTCGAGCCTAACCAAACCAACCTACTGAAGGAGGTCGGCATGGCTGATCACACGCCTATCACAAATCGCAGACAATTGTTAATCGGCACCAGTGCCTTGGCGCTGACCGGAGCCCTTGCAGGCGCGGCACCAGTGAAAGCGCTCCTGCCTGCTCCAAGCCCAAATTTCTCCGCCCTCGATCCGGCCCAACTCGCCTATAACCGGGCGGTCCAATTGGAGAAGGAGATGAGGGTCTGTCAGGGATGGCGCGGCAAACCCGGAAAAAAGTTCTACGCGCTTTATCGTAAATTCATCGATGCGGAGCTGGCGCTCGCCGACACGGAAGCCGCGAGCCTATCCGGCATCAAGGTCAAAGTCATGCGCATTGGCGCTGATATGCTGTGGCGGGAGGGCGATCATTGCATGGCTTCGCGGCTTGGGTTTTCCGTGATGGCCGATTTGGACCGCATGATAGCCGACATGCCAGACTTCGGGAGGCTGTCATGAGTGAGAATGAAACAGAGGACACAGCAGTCGATGAGGCGGCAGAGGAAGTCCTTATAAAGAGTGATCTCGATCCAGATCTCTATGACCGCATCAAGGATATCTGGATCGACGATCAGGAGGTCAGGATCTACCGCGATATTCTACGCAGGGAAGGCAAGAAAAGTCTTTATCCCGACCGTGATGATTTGGACGCCATGGAAGAACCGCTTCATCGTCTTCAGGGCGCGGCGGCCTTATTCACCGATCTGGCCATGGGCAATGGCTGCGAAATGAATCTCACCGGCCTGTCGTTCCTGGCCGATGCCGTGACCCGCGAGGCCAAGCGCCTCTACCGCCTCTATCACGGGTGTCCGCTCAGGGAGCGATGACCGCCCTGGTTCGAGATGCGATCAAAGATCGCGCCTCACCATAACGTAAATATTTATGTCATCCTGGTCTCGAAGGGTGTGCGAGAATTAAAGGGACATCCCTGAGCC
>JAJFIN010000433.1 GCA_021774955.1 Alphaproteobacteria bacterium
ACTCAATATATTTTGGTGCGGCTTGCACCGCTGGGAGTGGATTGAGGTTTGCCGGATTGCCATCAAAATAGCCGAGATACTTTACATAGACCGCTTTAGCATTATGGCTCACGGTTCCGTAATAACCGCGGTTGGAAAATTCACGCGCCAAACTATCGGGCAGTTCCAATTGCTCGGCGATTTCTTCTTTTGTGTAGCCGTGATTAGCCAGGCGCAGGGTTTGGTCATGAATATATTTGTAAAGATCACGCTGCTTTTCCAGATAAACAACCGCTTCTTCCCGACCCCAAATCGGCCAATGGTGGCTAGCAAATTGCACATCAATTCGGTCCCCAAACAGATCAATCGATTCATTGATCTGCTCAGCCCATGCCAGCGCATCACGTACCTGTGCCCCACGCGGTGTGTAAACATTGTGCAGGTGATGGGAAGTGATCTCGGACATACATAGAGCGCGAAACAGCGGGAAGTAAAACACAAACTCAGCTGGCGCTTCAGTACCGGGTGTCATTTGAAACTCAATATCAATACCATCGACCTGACGCGTCTCGCCCGTTTTACTAACAAAATCCGTCGGCACGACAAAACCTGTCGAGCCCATCGAAAGGGCAGCGCCGAGCCCCGTTGACACGAAACCCTTTGGAGAATGAGGCAATAGATTGCCGTACATGTAAGTCGCGCGCCGATTCATCACGACGCCGGCTAAGACATTTTCACTCAGTGATTCTTGCACGTAATGTTCAGGGGCGATCACTACGACTTTGCCTGATTTGACATCATCGGGATCGAGCACACCAAGCACCCCCGCAAAATGATCAGCATGGCTGTGGGTATGGATAACCGCAACAACAGGTCGCTCTCCCAAATGCTCATTGGCTAGGTCAAGGGCGGCTTTAGACGATTCCGATGACGTCAAAGGGTCGATCACAATCCACCCTGTCTCCCCGCGGATCAAAGTCATATTGGCGATATCAAAAGACCGAACCTGGTAAATCCCCTCGACCACTTCATAGAGGCCGTGATGGTGTGCGTTCAATTGCGCCTGGCGCCACAAACTCGGATTGACACTTGCAGGTGCCTCACCGGACAAGAACCCCACATCCGAAAGGTCATAGGTGATCTTACCATCACTTGGACGCGTAATAGTGAGCGGATCGAGGGTCGCTATAAATCCACGGCTGGCATTTTCAAAACTACGCCGATCTTCAAAGGGCAGCACATCTAAAACGCTATTGTTGGCTTGCGTCGTTTCCGGCGTCGCGTCTTTCGGTTCACCTAACAAACCTTGCAGGTTCCGCCCGCCATCAGAACTTCCCATCACCCAACCTCTCTTACTATTTTTTTTCCGTCGCACTCGATTGCCGGAAAAGAACGTTGATCACCGTTCACCCCACGGCAAGAGTAGTGCATATTTTATATCACAAGCACTCTAAAAGCGCAGGTCTGCAGGTAATCACATTATTTCAGGCTGAGAAGCCAAATTCTAGGAAGTCTCAACTTCCAACAACAATAACTTTCTGCTGTTCACAAGCAGCCACGCGATGAGAATAAGCCGCACGATAGTCAACGTCTTCAAACAAAGCGAGAAGAGCCTCATTGTTGGGATAGGAACCGATTGCGACAAGGTCGCAGTTCTCATCAGCACCGATCAACACATCTTCAAAAGGTGCCACCAATAAGAACCGCCCGCCGACTTTCTCAAGTGTTGGCATACTCACCGCCGCATAGCGGTTAAACGCATCCTGTCCAGTTCCCGCATCATCCAAACCTGCAATCCTCTCGTGATAAACAGCCAGGTCGCGTAATTTAAAAAAATTGATGAGCGTCACTGGTTGATCATCCGGCCGACCTACAATGTGATGCCACTGCATTCTAGTCGGCGCGCCTCCGTCGGCACCGTCGCCATACCACGAGACAAGCTGATCAACGCGTTTTTCCAATTTTTTATTCGCTTTCATCGCGGAACTCCCATATATTTTACACGTGTCAAAATAGCAAGAAATTTTACATATGTCAAATTTGAACCGCGCAGAGCGCTCCCATCAAGAAATTCTCGATGCCGCGTGGGATCTCATAGCTGAACACGGAGCCGGCGTCTCCATGTCAAAAATCGCCGATGCCGTGGATATGACCCGGCAATCCATCTATGTACATTTCGGAACGCGAGGGGGATTACTGATTGCTTTGGTTCGCCGAGCGGACGAACGTTTCGAGATCTGGGAAAATTTTACGTCTGCTATGACGGCAAACGATCCTTACGAGCGCCTTGACGCCTGCTTGCTAGCCTGGCTCGATTTCCTCCCCAAAATCCACCCCGTGGCCACGGATCTCATTCGGTTACGGGCGACCGATGAAGATGCCGCAAAAGCCTGGACCGACAGGATGTCTGATTTGCTTAAATTCTATCGGCGCCTAATGAGTGGAATAGAGAAACAAGGCGCCCTTACTCCACATTGGACGGCAAACCGTGCAGCGGATTTCCTATGGGCCAGTTCTTCGGTTCAGGCGTGGGATCTTTTGGTAAGCGATCGTGGATGGAGACGGTCCAGCACCTCAAAGGTGATACGCACGACGATTGCCGATACACTGCTTGTGTGACCGATATCAGTTTAGATTGTTTGTGATATGCGTTGAGCCGGAAAGTACACTGTTACGGTAGTCCCCACGCCAGGTTGGCTTTGCAAATCGAGGAACCCGCCATGTTGTTCCACAAGGCGTTTGGACAACGACAGACCAAGACCCGTACCTTCATATCGCCGGTTGAGAGAACGATCAATCTGTTGGAACGGTGCTAAAGCGCGAGGGACATCCTCCCGCGAAATCCCAATTCCAGTGTCGATAACTTGAAAAACATGGCCGGTCTCTTTGCCACACCAAGCGCGGAGCGTAACTTTTCCACCCGGCAGGGTGAACTTGATGGCATTAGTCAAAAGATTGATCAGGATTTGTTTGAGCTTGCGGTTATCTGTAAACAACAAAGGCAGCGGTTCCTCGATTTCGACATCAAGCTGGATACCATTTTTCTTCGCGCGGCCTTTAACAAGCGAGAGTACCGAGCCCATTAGTTCTTGAATATCGACACTTTCTTCAAGCAAGTCATCAGCGCCCGACTCGACCTTTGATAGATCCAGAATGTCGTTGATGAGGTCAAGTAAATGCTGGCCAGAATCGTGGATATCTGTTGCATATTCACGATATTTGTCATTCGACAATGATCCAAAAATTTCATCCTTAACAATCTCGGAAAACCCAATGATCGCATTCAATGGCGTGCGCAATTCATGGCTCATATTGGCGAGGAATTCAGACTTTGCTCGGCTTGCTTGGTCTGAATTAATCAGGGCAAGACGCAATTCATTTTCAGCCTTTTTTCGCCGGGTGATGTCTTGGGTGATCGCAACAAAAACCGGCGGATCTTCCTCTGCAATGAGCTGAAGATGTACCTCGACATCATATGTTGATTTGTCTTTCCGCTCATGAACCGTTTCGAAAACGATCTTGTCCATGGTTTTATCGACAAGAGGTTTGATGAGATCATCGAATGACGACTGGGTATGCTCCGGCTTGATGTACAATGGTGTCAGCGCCCGCAACTCCTCCATGTCATATCCAAGATTAGTTCTGGCTCCGTGATTGACCTGAACAAAGTGCATTGTTTCGGCGTTGAAAACGTAGATCTCATTGAGGGACCGCTCGACAATCCGTCCTAGCCTTGTTTCCGAGGCTTTTGATCGGTTGCGTTGTGTTACATCGCGATAAGTAATCACTACTGAACCAGTGTCCAACGGAAAAACATTCAGCTCGATGCACTCTCCATTGCGGCGATGTTTGCAATAGGTCTTGCGTTGAGGACTAGACAACACAACAAGACGTTCATTGACCAACGTTTGACTATCACCCTCACCATAATCTCCCTGTGCAGCATTATGAGCTAACAGTTTCGATATGTGGATGCCTTTTTGGGCCAGCGCGGCCGGCCATTCGAGCAATTTCACAACGGCTTTATTCCACGCAACAAGATTTAGATCTGCGTCCCATAGCGTGAAGCCCTCATCCATATGGTCGAGGGCATCTTGAAGAACACTGTCTGTTTTTCTGCGCTTAAACAAAGCAATTCACCAAAACGTCTAAATCCTTTGTTGGCACAGATTAACAAGGAAAACGAAATGGAGCCTTAACGAGCCTACAAAGGATACACAACGCATAACAAGATTGGAAAAATAGCCAATCAATATAGGCTCTATTACCTTACTAACCATCTGATTTCGTATGTAACGAGAGGCAGAGTGCTATCCTTGTCCTGAACATTTTGCTTCGACCAAACTAAGGAAAGAATCTAATCGCCGTGCCTCAACAAGGTATACGGCCGTTGGTTCCTTCCATCTGCATCCATCAGAAATACCCGCGTGCCGCCATCTCGTGCAGAGTGAAAAGCAATTTCAGTCCCGTCCGGCGACCATTTGGGATATCCATCCCGACCGGGTGCATCGGTTAGTTGAACTATTTTTTGCGTAGTGAGATCCATCACGAATATATTCCGATCCCGTTCTTTCTCCGCGTCATAGACAATCCGCCGCCCATCGGGTGAATGATGCGCATGCCAACTGGGAAAATAGCCATCGGTCAATTGCAATTCGCTACCATCAGTCAAATTCATCATGAAGACCTGGTTGTGCTCACCAATCGTCCGGTGAAAGAATATCGAACGCCCGTCGTTTGAAAAGCTTGGAAAACCATCCTCAACCTCATTATTGGTCAATCTCGTAAGCGCACTGCCATCGACATTGGCCATCATGATTTCTGCGTTTCCATCCATGTAAGATCGAAAAACAATTTTCTGCCCATTTGGTGAGAAGGCGGGTTCCAGATTTCCGTCGACCTCGAGGAATTCTCTTTCCGTGCTTCCTTTGATCGACACAAAAAGCAGCGAAAAGTTCCCATGCCGGCGACTAAGGAAAACGAGGGTTTGCCCGCCCGGTGAAAATCTTGGGTAACTATCCATGGCAGAGCCAAAGGTCAATTGCTTGAGGTCTCTGCCATCCACGCCAGCAACATAGACATTGCTAGCGCCGTCAAAATCAGCTTCAAAAGTAATTTTGTCGCCGGATGGAGACCAGTCTGGGTGCTTTGTCACACTTTGGTGTACTTCAGCCGCGTCAACGGCAATCGCAAAAACCAAACTGATCAGAGTAAATAGGGCACCACACAGAGTCGAATTCATGTTTGCACACTCATTCAAAATCGATTGGAGCCCTTATGAAGTTAATACTGCCATGCTTTCCTGTCCGGGGCAATCTATAACGCCCCCTAGTTCCAATTGAAACTCCCTGAATCCATCATTTGACGGGCTGCTGAAAGCGCGGCCTTGTTAACATGATGGGCCAAAGCGCCGCCAATACTAATACGGCATACACCCAGATCCGCATACTGATCTAAAGTGGTATCAGGCATAAACGGTGCCAACACGTTGATGGGTTTCGAAATCTCATCCAGTACGGTTTTGACTTGATCAAGAGTTTTAAGGCCCGGGACATAAAGCACATCCGCACCGGCTGCTTCAAATGCTTGAAGCCGTTTAATGGCATCATCAATATCACTGACACCGCGCAACAATCCTTCCGCACGCGCGGTTAACATAAACGGAATGGAAAGCTTCGACACCGCCTCTGCACACGCCGCAATACGTTCCACCGCGAGAGTGAAGTCATAAATTTCCGAAGTATCTTGAGTATAGTCTTCGATGGACCCTCCAACCAACCCCGTTTCTGCCAGCTTCAAAAGATTAGCTGCGGCCGCTTCGGGGCTATCGGCAAACCCATTTTCAAAATCTGCATTGATTGGGATCTCGGTCACCGAAGCCAATGCGCGACAATGTTCTAACTTTTCGTCAAGTGAAACTTCGCCGTCACCGCGCCCAAGCGTGTTAGCAAAACCATTACTGGTCGTCGCCAGAGCCTTAAAGCCCACCTTTTCCAGCATGCAAGCCGATCCCGCATCCCACGGATTGGGGATGATGAAGGTTTCATCGCTTTCATGAAGCGCTTTGAATGCCTCTGCTTTTTCTAACTGACTGGCCATAAAATTTCCTCGCTTGAAAATATGAATACAAAGAGAACTTAGCGTTCGCCGAATGTCCAGCCATACAAGCAATTTTTCCTATCACTTGTGAGCCCTGACCGCTCGCTTTGAGCAACGATCAATTCGTTTTGTATCGCGAACGTAAGAAGGGTGTTAGAAATTCCAGTGAGTCGAATCACGCACCGCAAACGCATTTGACAAAATTTAGCGGCAAACAATTGTTTTAAATAGGAGAACATGATGGGCCAGAAATCACTCTACGATCGCCTCGGTGGTTATGATGGCATTACCACTTTTGCCAATGACTTACTGCCGCGCTTACAAGGAGATTCTCAATTGGGTCGTTTTTGGCAAAATCGTGGAGACGACGGCATTGCCAGAGAAAAGCAGCTGTTGATTGATTATCTGTGCTCGGTTGCGGCAGGACCATTGTATTACACAGGTCGCGATATGAAGACCTCGCATCAAGGCATGAAAATCACCGAGAGCGATTGGTCGGTTTTCCTAGACCATGCGGGGGCCACCTTGAAAACACTGCAAGTTCCCCAACAAGAGTGTGATGATGTCGTCGGATTTGTCTTGAGTATAAAAAACGACATCGTGGAAGCCTAGCTGTTCGGTTAAGCTGCTCAAGACTTATTTAGGGTCGCCAATCCCATTCAGCACCCCAATCTTTCGGCGCCCGTTTGAACTGATTGTTATAATTGCCTGCCATGACGCTGCGTTCGACATTGCTGAGTCCGATGGAGCCGTTAGCTTTTTCCCATTCCGTGGCTTCAAAAATCAGAGCGTAGATTTCAACCAGTTTTTCAACTTGGCGTGTCCCTGCCACTTCCTTGGCGCTCATTCCATTGACCAGCATGTGTCGAATGGTATTGCCGCCGACGTCTCCACTCCACGGCTCCATCACCTCCATTTGGTTTTTGAACCACAAATCGGACCGTGGCTTAAG
>JAJFIN010000434.1 GCA_021774955.1 Alphaproteobacteria bacterium
GTTGACAAACAAGTTGACCTTTGTTCCATCACGCACAAATCCTACACGCCCGCGAAGTCTGATATCAATCGGATTGTGGAGCGTATTCAATTGATCCACAAGCGGCGTGGTGACAGCACCCTGTTGATTGAAATCCGTTAGATATGTTGCGTTGAGACCCAATAAGAGCTGACCGAAATCGCTTTCATGAGCAAAATCAACGTCAAAATCCAGCCCACGGACTTCAGTTCGGCTGAGGTTTCGTGTAACGCCGACAAAACTAATGATCTGTGCATTAAGAGGATCAACTCCAAAAAAAGCTGATACAGGAAAATCCAAACTTTGCAGCACATCATTAATCTGAGTTTGGGTAGGTCCAAAAATGATCGTTCCTACAGGGAATAGCTCTGGATTATTAAAGGCAATATTCGGAGCGTCAAACACGTTTCGATTATCTGGAACCGGTGCTCGGCCCAACCTATCTTCAAACTCAATATCAAAATAAGTTGACGAAAATGTCAAATAATTGCGTCCCCATTCATATTGATAGTCAAACCCGGCAGTAAACGCCCGCGACGTTTCAGCCTCAAGATTTTTAGATGTTCCCGCAACGTTCAGCATCACAACATCGGCAATCGACGGGTCGCCAGGCGTTAGCCCTAGCGCAGCATTTATGAATGAGGTCGGAACCGCAACGGCCCCAAAGTCCAGTGCGCCGGCCAAGCCCAATGCAGGCGGATTGAACGAGGTGCTGTAGGACCCCCGCAGTTGAAGTTGGTCAGACGGCGCCCATAAAATGCCAACTTTGGGGTTAGATGTAGATCCAAAATCGCTATAGTCTTCAACCCGTCCCGACGCATTTATTTCAAGGCGCTGAATGCCAGGTAAAGCGTTATCTGGACCAATAACAGGAATAAAGATCTCGCCAAAAAAAGCAGAAACCTCTCTCTCGCCGTCACGTAACACACCAGATGAGTCTGTGCTGAAAGTAAATTCTTCCTGACGGTAGTGACCGCCGATTGCGATCTTTACATTGCCTCCAGGAAGCTCCAGCACTGTTCCTGACGCTTTAGCATCAGCCGACCACAATTCAGAAGTCGTATTACGACGCAATGTCGGAAGCCCATCGGTTATCCGGTCGAACTGGTCTTCATTGTCGAGCTTGCCGTAACTCCCAGACAGATCAATGAACCAGTCGCTGAACGCGTTCCAGGACATACCAACACCAGCGCTGTAGGAAGTGGATGTCGGAACATCTCTGAACACTTTGCCTTGTACTACACCACCACTATTTTGAGTGAAATCACTCCTGGCTTCGCGCTGTGAGAACAAAAAATCCCCTGTTAATGCGAGTTTCTCTGTTACATTTTGAGTTGCCGAGGCTAAAACACTATGCCGTTCCTGACTGGGAACAAGATCATTCGGCAGTAAAACCCCCCGAGAAAAATTTCGATCATTGGCACTGAGGCTTTCCCTGTTGAAATACTCATAAGTAATCAACGCATTCCCCGAACCCCAGCTCTTGCCACCAGTAAGGTTGGTGCGATATTCAGCGAGGGAACCTTGCGTCACCGTTCCAACTTTAAACGAAGCCTCAATGCCGTCAAAATCATCACGCAAGATAAAATTTGTGACGCCAGCTACGGCATCGCCGCCGTAGATCGAGGAAGCCCCGTCAGTCAAAATTTCAACACGTTCAATAGCGGAAGCGGGAATCAAAGAGATATCGACAAAATCGCCGATCTGAGAGCTGGGAGCAAGACGCCTACCGTCTAGGAGAACCAATGTACTACCAGAGCCAAGACCGCGTAAATTCACACTTGAGCCAAATGTATCATTATTTCCCGACCGAAAATCCTCATTGCTTCCGCCGCCAAAATTTTGAGGTAATGTCTGAATAAATTCCTGCGCCGTCGAGACACCGGAATCGAGAATATCCTGCCGGTCGAATGTGAGCGATGGTGAGCTTTCCGGCGCCACGCCACGGATATTACTCCCAGTCACCACCACCTCATCAACACCCTCACCCTCCTTCGTTTCATCCGTGTCCTGACCATAAGCCCCTGAGGCCCCCGCCGCGCCGAACAGCAGTGCTGAGACGCTCGATAATAATCTGTTTCTTAATCCCCGTTGCATAGCCTTCTCCTGATCTCGCCCATCGCTGAGCTCAATGCGCGAAATCGTTATGACCCCGCTCTTGGTAAGGCCGCCGGTAAAGTCTGTACCACGCAGCAACATCTGGTAAGATTCGCTGATCGTGAAACGTCCGATAACGGGGTTCATCCCCGTCGTGTCCGCCAGTTCGTAAGGGTAAAGGACAAGCATATCCGTCTGCAGGGCAAGCGCGCCCAGTGCCGCGCCTAAGGTCTCCTCATCGATATGAAGGTCATACTGACGATCGAGAGCTTGAGCCCAAGCATGCGATACAAATATCGACCACGCTGCAACGATGCAGCCGAGAGCAAATACCTGCCTTCTAATATGCTTTCCCCCACTCATCGGCGTTACAATCATCACACAGAACGAATATGAACGCCGGCCTTACTAGCTATGATGCCGCCAAAGCGAACATCCACAGGGCCGGCACTGATATTTTTTTTTGGACTTTTCATGCGAGTTATTGTTCCCCCTTCCGCATTGCAACCGATTGGACACGCGGCAAAAAAACACACCGTCTATTACAGAACGGTGTGGCCGGTCGCCCGAGGCATTATGAGGCTGCCGATAATCGGACATGGTTTTTGTCAACACGGTCCACTTCCAAGCCAAAGGTCAGTTCCAGAGAATCGAGCAAGGCCTCAACTTCGCCGACGCGGAAATAACCGCCAATCGGCAGTTCGCGCAGCGCCGGATCTGTAATCTCAATTTCTATTTCGGTATAGCGGCTCACGTCGGCAATAACGTCCGCCAACGGATCGCCGGCATAGGCGAGCACCCCCTGGCGCCAAGAAAGTTTCCGGCTCAGTTCCGATTGCTCCATCTGCGCTACATATTTTACCCGCTCGCCAAAGATCGAGTTCTGCCCGGCGGTCAGCTCGGCCATCGGCGCCAAGGTTTTTCCAGGTTCCGGGCCATGCCCCGCCGAGGCTTTTGCATAGATCGACCCGAGCGCAACCCGGCCTTCTTCCACCGTCACCTCAACCGCATCGTCGGCGCGCAGGCGCACCGTAAAGGCGGTGCCGACCGCCGTGACAACGCCGCCCGCCGCATAGACCCGGAACGGCCGTCCGGTATTTTTGGCAACGGCAAAATGCGCCTCCCCCCGGATGAGGTGCACATCCCGGATGTCGCGGGAAAAATCGACCTCGATGCGGCTATCGGTATTCATTTGAACGTCGGAGCCGTCCGACAAAGCGATGAGACGCTGCTGCCCAATGCCGGTGGTAAAGTCTTCATGCTGATTGAAATTGCCAAAGCGGTCGATCTGAAAGGCCGTCACCCCGGCAACAGCAAGGACGAGTGACGCGGCCATCGCCATAAACACCCGGCGCCCATAAAGCGGTTTTGCTGCCGGTAAATCGACCGCCGATTCGGCGATGTCATCAAGCTCTTTCAATAGGGCCAGATCGCCCCACAAACTTGACAGCGCATTGAACGCGCTGCGATGGCGCTCGCTTTGCGCCAGCCACGCCTGAAAGCCCGCCCGGTCGGCCTCGCTCACGTCTTCGCGGCCGAGCACAATCAACCACGAGCCGGCTTCGGCCTCGATGGCCTCGTGGCTTTGCAGTCCAACGACGTTTCGATCGGTCTCAGTCATGGTCAATTTTCTTTGCTCCTGGCCCCCTGCGGCGCCCGGCATTCTTACTCTTGGCAGGTCCCACAGGCGCCCCGCCAAACTCCGAAGGATCATAGCCATGATCGCGCAGATAGGCGTTGCATTTTAACAGGCCCGTCAAGACATGTTTTTCAACCGCACTCACGCTAATGCTCATTCGGTTGGCAATCTGTTTATACTCCAATTCTTCGATGCGCCGCATCAAGAACGCTTTGCGGCATTGCGGCGGAAGATGGGCCACCGCCTTGGCGAAAAGAGCGAGTTTGTCGCGCCCGTCTATCCATTCGTCCGCCGCCGCCTGACCTTCATCTATTATGATGTCGGCGCCGCCTGAATCCTCAAGCATGTCAGTCGGCTTTCTTTTCTTCGTGCGCAGATCGGCCAGCGCGACATTCTTGGCAATGCGAAACAAATAGGCTTTGGGTTCTTTAATGTCGCTTTTGAGTTCCGCGGCGAACCCTTTGAGGAATGTTTCCTGGGCAAAATCATCGACATCTTGAGGGCGCGAACAAAACCGTGAAATGTAGCGCCGGATCGCCTGTTCGTTTTCGATGAACGCTTTGAGTATTTCCGACACTTCGCTTCCTACACATACAAGAGCTAGTCGCCTCAAAATATCATAAGAAATCAGCCTCAAAATAGCGCTAATACGCTCTATAGAAATATATTTTCAAAGACCTGCGGGTTTCGCTCCGAGCGGCATCATACTATTTGATGGGCCTATCGGAGCGCACCCCCGCCACCGTCATTGCCAGCCGGCCGGAGGACGGCTCGCAATGGAGACTTTTGCACAGATCAGTATTGAACTGCCTGCCCTTCGAGACACTCGCTAGCGCTCGTTCCTCAGGACGACGTTCCCTTTACCGTTACACTGAGGAGGGCGCGTTTTCGCGCCCGTCTCGAAGTGTCCAGCAACCGTGCAAAAGTCTCCGCAATGACGACAGAGTTAAAAGGGGGCATGAAACACCTGGTGCGGGCGGCCGGACTCGAACCGGCACGGGATATTATCCCGAGGGATTTTAAGTCCCTTGCGTCTACCAGTTCCGCCACGCCCGCGACTGGTCTGGTCTTTGAGGCGCGGACAATGCCTTAATTCGCGCCCACGTTAAAGAGCAAAATCGCCCGATTTTTAGGGAATTCAAAGCCGCTCGACATGGGCCTCAACGCCAAGTGTTTTAATCATCGCCACGACCTCATCGGCCGCGGCTTCCAAATCGCGCTCATCAATCGAGCGCAAGACCACTGAGACGCCGTAGGCCCGGCCGCGATAGAAGGGATAAGAACCGATCGATACATTTGAATAACGTTCTTGAATGGTGCCCAAAGATTCCGCCACCTGTCCTTCGGCCATCTTGGCGGAGATCGAAATCGAACGCACCGGCGGACCACCGGTAAGATCGCCGCGCACGCTATCGAGCATGGCTTGCATGACAATCGGCACACCGGCCATAACAAATACATTGTCCATTTTGAAGCCCGGTGCTTTCGAAATCGGATTGTCGATCAGCGTGGCGCCGACCGGCACCCGCGCCATGCGCAAGCGCGCTTCATTCAATTTGTCATCGCCATAATGATCGGTTAGGAGCGCCACCGCATCCGGATGATGTTCGACCTCGACACCAAAAGCCGCGCCAATCGAATCTGCGGTGATGTCGTCATGGGTCGGGCCGATGCCGCCGGTCGTGAACACATAATCAAATGCCGTCCGGAAAGTATTGACCGCCTCGACGATCTTTTCCGTCACATCGGGCACGACGCGCACTTCGCGTACTTGTATACCAATCTCCCCTAACCAATTGGCAAGATAGGAAATATTGGTATCCTGCGTACGGCCGGACAAGATCTCATCGCCGATAATAACGATACCCGCCGTGACTATTTTTGGTTGCTCTTTGCTCATGACTGCGGGCCTTTTCGCGGACAGATGGACACTTCGAGACGGGCGCTGTGCGCCCTCCTCAGTGTAACGGGTGTATAAAAAAAACGTCGTCCTGAGGAGCAGGCTTCAGCCTGCGTCTCGAAGGGCGAATGGTAAAACCGTGTCCCTGCAAAAATCTCCACAAGCCGCGCCTCTCCCAATCGCCCTTGCTCGCCAAGGGTCTGTTCTATAAATCCTGATTGTCTACCCCGCACATCCCAGTGCCAACCCCCAAACGAAAGATACGTTATGGAATGGTCGAGCCCCCTAATCCGAGGGACACTTGTTCGTCGCTACAAACGATTTTTCGCCGATGTCGAATTGGACAATGGTGAGGTTGTGACCGCCCATTGCGCCAATCCCGGCTCCATGATGGGGCTCAAAGACCCCGGTCTCCCGGCCTATATTTCAACCCACAACAACCCAAAGAGAAAGTTGAGGTATTCGCTAGAAGCTGTTGAAATTAAAGGAGATATGGTTGGCATAAACACCTCGCTGCCGAATAAATTGGGCGAGGAAGCCATTGCTGCAAATGCCATCAAAGAGCTCAGCGGATACAGCAATATGCGCCGCGAGGTGAAGTATGGCACCAACAGTCGGGTCGACATATTGCTCGAGGATGACGCCAAGGGTCTGGCCTATGTCGAGATCAAAAACGTCCATTTCAGCCGCGAGCCGGGCTTAGCAGAGTTCCCCGATTCAGTCACCGAACGCGGCACCAAACACCTCAAAGAGCTGGCCCAGATGGTCGAAGACGGCCACCGCGCGGTGATGTTCTATGTCGTCCAGCGTCCCGATTGTGAGGTGTTCTCCATCGCCGCCGACACCGATCCAACCTATGCCAATACCTTCAAAGAGTCCCTTAAATGCGGTGTCGAGGTCATCTGTTATGATTGCGCCCTGACGCTGAAAGACATCACCATTCGCCGTGCTCTGCCCTTAAAGCTATGATCAGGCTGTAAAATTGGATAATCTGAAGCCTAGACCGAGCGAACAATAAGAAGCGATTCCTGAGTTATGAATAATATTGAGACCACAGAGGCCACTGAATTTGTCACTGGAATTGTCAAAATCCATGGGCCCGATGATTTCGAGGGCATGCGCAAGGCCGGGCGCCTGGCTGCTGAAACCCTCGATATGATCACCCCCCATGTCCAACCGGGCGTGACCACCGAAGAGCTTGACCGCCTGTGTTACGAATTCACCCTCGATAACAACGCCCTTCCCGCACCGCTTCACTATCGCGGCTATCGCAAGACCATTTGCACCTCGATCAATCATGTCGTCTGCCACGGCATACCGGGCCCGAAGAAGCTCAAAGAAGGCGACATTTTGAACCTCGATGTCACCACCATCCTTGATGGCTGGCATGGCGATAGCAGCCGCATGTTTGCTGTCGGCGATGTCCCGTTGAAGGCGCGACGCCTCATCGATATCACTTATGACGCTTTGATGCTCGGCATCGCCGCGGTCAAACCCGGCGCAACGCTCGGAGACATTGGGGCGGCCATTCAAACCTTCGCCGAGGGCCATCGCTGTTCGGTGGTGAGAGACTTCTGCGGCCACGGGTTGGGTCGGGTGTTTCACGACGCGCCCAATGTTCTGCACTATGGCAAAAGCGGCGAAGGTTTGATGTTGCGCGAAGGCATGTTCTTCACCATCGAGCCGATGATCAATCTCGGTAAATCCCAAGTGAAATTGCTCAATGATGGTTGGACGGCGGTGACCAAAGACCGCTCGCTGTCGGCCCAGTTCGAGCACTCGATTGGCGTCACCAAAGACGGCTGCGAGATCTTCACAACGTCACCGGCCGGTCTGACCAAACCGCCCTACACGACCTAATCTCCTGTGCCCGACCGAGACAAAATGACCCCAGACAAACCTCATTTTCTTGGCCACCGCGAACGCCTGCGCGAGCGCTTCTTAAAAGGCGGCGCTGAGGCCATGCACGATTATGAGGTGTTGGAGCTGATCCTGTTTCGCGCCATCCCGCGCCGCGATGTCAAACCCATCGCTAAAGACTTGCTGACGAAGTTCGGCACTTTCGGTGATGTGCTCTCCGCCCCGATTGAACGGCTGGCCGAAGTCTCCGGCGTCAGTGAAAAGGTCGCGCTGGAACTGAAGATCGTTCAAGCCGCCTCGCTGCAATTGGCGCAAGGAAAGGTCATCAATCGCCCCGCCGTTTCCTCCTGGTCGTCGCTGCTCGATTATTGCCAGGCCAGCATGGCGCACAATAAGAACGAGCAATTCCGTATCCTGTTTCTGGATCGCAAAAACATTCTGATTGCAGACGAAGTCCAGCAACAAGGCACCGTCGACCACACGCCGGTCTATCCGCGCGAGGTCGTCAAACGCGCGCTAGAACTCGGCGCCTCGGCGCTGATCTTGGTGCACAATCACCCCAGCGGTGACCCGACGCCCTCGCGCGCCGACATCACCATGACCCAACAAATCGCTGAGGCGGCAAAACCCTTAGGCATTTTACTGCACGACCATCTTGTGATCGGCAAAGGCGAGCACGCCAGCTTTAAGTCGCTTGGGCTTTTGTGATGTGCTATGAACGACGGCTCATCCGGGGGGATGGGCCAAGAAGAACAACAAAAAAGAAATGGGGAAATTCAGTAATGTCGCGTAATAGTTTTGTGCTCATTTGCCTAGGATTGATGGCCCAATCTACAACTAGTTTCGCCCAAGAATTTGATGAAGGCGTTGTTTATATTGCCGATCGTAAACGAGATCCTGATTCCTACGTGATAACTGGCACAAAAGCCATTCAGTCAATGAACGAGCTGGCGGGCAATACCGCTATTGTCACTGACGATGATATTGATTGGGTAAATCAAGAACATATCTCTGATCTGCTTAACCGACAGCCAGGCGTCAATATTCACCACAATAGCGGGCAAGAACACCTGACAGCGATCCGGTCGCCCGTCCTCACAGGCGGTGCAGGTGCCGGTTCATTTCTCTATCTCGAAGATGGTATCCCTCTTCGCTCTCCCGGTTTCGCAAACGTAAATGGTCTGTTCGAAGCTCACAGCGAACAGGCTGAACGCATCGAAATCACTCGCGGACCTGGATCTGCCCTATACGGATCAAACGCGGTTCACGGACTAATAAATTTCTTCACCGCTGAGCCGGGTTATGAACAAGCCATCATCGACACCTGGTTTGGTGCGCATGAGCAGTCAGTTGCAAATATTGCCGTGAGCAATGACAACTTCAGCCTGAGCACAACCTTGAAGCACGATGACGGCTATCGCGCGGATTCTGGTTACGATCAGCAAAAACTAACCGGCCGCTATGATTGGAAAAAGGGCGACAACGCTGTCACGGCGGTTCTTTCCGGCCACAATCTCAACCAAGAAACGGCAGGCTTTATCCGTGGTTTCGAGGCCTATCGCGACACAACCATCGCCAAAACCAATCCTAACCCAGAGGCTTTTCGCGATACCCGCGCCATTCGCGGATACGTCGCTTGGACACACGAGCTTGATCGCGGTTCGATTACAATCACACCCTTCTTCCGTGCCAATGAAATGGAATTCCTGATGCATTTCTTGCCGGGGCAAGCCTTGGAAGAAAACGGCCATTGGAGCACCGGCGTGCAAGCGCGTTGGGATGTTCCACTGCAGGGGGGCCATCAAATCATCGTCGGCGTAGACACTGATTACACTGACGGGTACCTCAAAGAAAACCAAACCAACCCTACCGTTTTCAGCTTCGTGCAAGGACTTCACTATGATTATGAAGTCCAGTCGATCATTGCCGCACCCTATATCCATTCTGAGTGGCAAGTCTCAGACGCATTGCGTCTCACCGCTGGCTTGCGCCTCGATTACACCAATTATGATTACAAAAACAACGGCCCGACAAATACGGTCGGTCGCTTTCAACGGATAGCTGATCGCTCCGACGATTTCTTTTCGGTCATTCCGAAATTCGGTTTGAATTATCAAATTGACAACGACACAAACCTATACGCCTCGCTCGCGCGGGGTACCCGTGCTCCGCAAACAACGGATCTCTACCGTCTACAGATCAATCAGAATGTTGGTGATATTGATCCGGAAGAGTTAGATAGTCTTGAGATTGGCTTACGGGGAGATATCGACAGCAACATTGCCGACATAAGCTACGACCTCGCCGCCTTCTACATGCAGAAGCGCAACTTCTTTTTCCGAGATGCCGATGGCTTCAATGTGTCGAATGGCAAGACCGAACATGTCGGGATTGAAGCCCTTCTCAAAGCTGACTTTGGCGATCTCTTCGACGCCGCCGCCAGCCTGACCTATGCCCAGCACACCTATGCCTTCGACAATGACGTCAGCGGCGCCTCCACCGAAGACATTCGCGACGGCGACGATGTCGACACCGCGCCGCGCTTCCTCGCCAACCTGCGCCTCGGCTTGAACCCGACCGAGCGCACCCGCGCCGAACTCGAATGGGCCTATGTCAGTGAATATTATCTCGATGGCGCCAACACCACCGAATATGACGGCCACAATCTGTTTCACCTACGCGCCGCTTTCGACCTCAACGACAATGTCCAGCTCTATGGCCGCGTCAACAACCTGATGAACGCGCCCTACGCCAACCGCGCCGACTTTGCCTTTGGCTCCTACCGCTACTTCCCCGGCGAAGAACGCAATTTTGTCTTCGGGATCAAGGTGCGAACGTCTTAGCGCTTCGCCCATCCTTCGAGACAGGCCTCCCGGCCTTCCTCAGGATGACGCCTCACATATGGCAGTGAGAAAACGACCGCGACCGCGGTTCGGCGCTACTGCGCCGCCCCAAAATGAACGTGATCTGGGGAGCCGCGCGCGTATGCGCGCTGGCGTGAGCGGAAAAACAACTCGAACCATGGGCCACACACTCAGGCGGAACCCCTTTTCGACAAAGCACGAAGCAAGTTAAAGTCTCCATCTATCAGCGCTTCCTTTTTCTTTCGCGACCAACCTTTGATTTTTCGCTCTGCCGCGTTGGCATCGACAGCGTTGGGAAACTCCTCCGCGTAGACAAGCTTAACCGGGCGACGTTTTGATGTGTATCCAGGAACGTCACCATGATTGTGTTCAAGCACACGCGTCTCGACGCTTCGATCCGTAAGCCCTGTATAATAGCTATCGTCTGCGCATTTCAGAATGTAGATCCATGTCATTGCTCATGACTTTCACAACTTCGGCGGATTGACCCTTCGAGACGCAGGCTTCGCCTGCTCCTCAGGGTAACGGGCTTTTATATGCTGCGTCATCCTGAGGAAGGCCGTCAGGCCTGTCTCGAAGGATGACATCCAAATAAATACGTCATGGTGAGGGCGCCCGTTAGGGCGTGTCTCGAACCATGGGCGGAACACGCCTAAGACCTGCTGCATGGATTCCGCTGTCAAGCAGCGGAATGACAATGGGAGACAGATTGATACTCCGTGTACGCTTCCCTTCTCAACCATGGTAGCCCTTCGGGTGGTTGAGAAGGGAAGCGGAGATTCAGAAAGTGTGACCAATTCCAGCGTATTTGGCCTCATCCGCCGGAATCAAGCTTGCGCCCGCGAAGACGAGTATCCGGGATTGACCCTTCGAGACGCTGGCTTGCGCCTGCTCCTCAGGATGACGTTTCGTATAAATTCAGCGTCATGGTGAGGGCAGGCGAAGCCTGTGTCTCGAACCATGGGCGACAAAGTCAGGCACTTGAATGTGTTGCCCATCCTTCGAGACGTGATCTAGCGATCACCCTCAGGATGACGGAGGAGTGAGGTGCGTTAGTGAGTTAGAAGGTGGCGAAATTTGTTACCCACCCATCGCTTTTTGCAAATTCCCGTCGACCTTATCGAGGAAGCCGGTGGTCGAGAGCCACTTTTGCTCGGCGCCAATCAACAGAGCCAAGTCCTTGGTCATTGATCCAGACTCAACGGTATCGACAACAACTTTTTCGAGCGTCGTCGAAAAATCAGCCAAGGCTTGATTGTCATCCAGTTTGGCTCGGTGAGTGAGCCCGCGTGTCCAGGCATAGATCGATGCGATGGAATTGGTTGAGGTTTCTTCGCCGCGCTGATGGGCGCGGTAATGACGTGTCACTGTTCCGTGGGCGGCTTCAGCCTCAAGGGTCTTGCCATCGGGTGTCATTAGGACGGAAGACATAAGCCCGAGCGAACCAAAGCCTTGCGCAACGGTATCTGACTGGACATCGCCATCGTAGTTTTTGCAGGCCCAAACAAAGCCGCCCGCCCATTTCATGGCGCAAGCCACCATGTCATCAATCAACCGATGTTCGTAAGTGATACCTGCGGCATCGAATTGGTCTTTGTATTCAGCTTCGAACACTTCCATGAACAGATCTTTGAAGCGGCCGTCATAGGCTTTAAGGATGGTGTTCTTGGTCGACAGATAGACCGGCCATTTCCGCTGCAAGCCATAGGCCATTGAAGCGCGGGCGAAATCGCGAATGGAATCGTCCAAATTATACATGCCCATGGCGACACCGCTTGATGGGAAATCATAAATCTCTTCTTCGATGGTTTTGGAACCATCTTCGGCCTCCCATTTCATCATCAGCTTGCCTTTGCCGGGGACAACAAAGTCAGTGGCCCGATATTGATCGCCGAAGGCGTGACGACCAATCACGATGGGTTCGGTCCAGCCGGGCACAAGACGCGGTACATTTTTGCAAATGATCGGTTCACGGAAGACAACACCACCCAGAATGTTTCGGATCGTGCCGTTAGGAGAGCGCCACATTTTTTTGAGTTTGAATTCTTCAACGCGGTCTTCATCCGGCGTGATGGTCGCGCACTTTACCCCAACGCCATGTTTCTTGATGGCGTTGGCGGCATCGATGGTGATTTGATCATCGGTGTCATCGCGGGCGGTCACGCTGAGGTCATAATATTCAAGATCGATATCCAAATAGGGATGGATCAGTTTGTCTTTGATGATCTGCCAAATGATCCGCGTCATTTCATCGCCGTCGAGTTCAACGACTGGATTGGCTACCTTGATCTTGCTCATTATTATCCTCGTATTGGAAGGTTCAAGAATCTGAACCTGTTAGATGGGTGCTGCACTCAAGTGTCGCTCGGAGGCGTTTTTTTGAGGCAGATAGGAGATTAAGGGTGTGCTGGTCTCGGCACATTTGGCGTGGTAATAGCACCGACTTTGCCGCTGTAAAAGGGGCAACGTTGCTAATCTGGTGGAAAACTATTCAACAATGGCTGGAACCGACCATACCGCAGAGGCACCGCACGCAATGTTTGAGCATGCACCGACAGTGGTCCTGGCTCATCCACAATTGGGTGAGAATATCGGCATGGTGGCCCGGGCCATGCTCAATTTCGGATTGACCGATTTGCGCTTGGCAATCCCGCGCGATGGCTGGCCCAATGAAAAGGCGGTTTCAGCCTCGGCGGGCGCAGTTGACGTTATTGAGAAGGCTAAGGTTTTTGACAGCGTTGAGGGATCTCTTCGTGATCTTGATCTGGTCTTTGCCACCTCCGCTCGCCCGCGAGATTTGTTAAAGCCGGTTCTGGGTCCTGATGAAGCAGCGGCGCAGATGCATGCTGCCACCCGGCAAGGACGGAAAATAGGCGTGCTTTTTGGCGGGGAAAAAGCCGGGCTTCACAATGACCACGTGGCTCTCGCTGATGCGGTTATCCATTATCCAGTTAATCCCGCCTTTGCCTCGCTTAACCTTGCCCAAGCGGTTCTGGTGCTCGCCTATGAATGGTTCAAGGCGGGAGAATTGTTGCCGGTACCGAATGCAGATGAGGCGCCGAAAAAGATGGCCACCAAGGCCGAGCTTTTAGGGTTTTTTGAGCATTTAGAAGATGAACTAGATCAAGCAGGCTTTCTATTACCGGTGGAAAAACGGCCGAACATGGTCAGAAATCTCCGCACCATGTTCACGCGTATTGGCCTTTACGACCAAGAAGTGCGGACGCTGCGGGGCATTGTCAAAGCTCTCGCTCTCTTCAGTCGCGGGCGGCGTCCAGAAGAGTGAAGGTGGTGGCTGGGAACAGCCATTACACACTCTTAGACTTCGCCCGGCTTGATCGGGCGTCCAATGGCGGTGCCGTTTGGTATCTCGTGATAGGGTTTGGCACCGTATTGCCACTTCCTGGAGCACAACGTCGTCACGGCACAGTTGGACGGCCATTGGACCTCAGATAAATGCTGCGCATTTTCTGAGGAGGTAAAGTTAAAATTATAATCGATAGCCGCCGGCCTAAAGAATTTGACTTGCGCCAGTCGGTGCGTATAGTGCGCGCGCTGAAGCGGCTCTTTGGGCCGCTTTTGGTTTTAAAATCATACTGCCTCGCCGCGGTTTTCTGGGATTTTCCGAGAGAGCTGCGGAGTGAGAAGCGGTTCAAACAAGATAGGATGTGGACATGTCAAAGCGACAATCCGCTAAGTACAAAATTGATCGCCGTTTGGGCGAAAATATTTGGGGCCGTCCTAAGAGCCCAGTTAATCGACGGGACTACGGGCCCGGCCAACACGGCCAACGCCGTAAACAAAAACTCTCCGATTTTGGTATTCAGCTTCGCGCCAAGCAAAAGCTTAAAGGCTATTACGGTAATATTACCGAGAAGCAATTCCGCCGCACCTTCGCCGAAGCCGTGCGCCGCAAAGGAAATACCCCGGAAAATCTCATTGGACTTTTAGAACAACGCCTCGATGCGGTTGTCTATCGTGCCAAGTTTGTGCCGACGGTTTTTGCCTCACGGCAATTTGTCAATCATGGCCATGTCATGGTTAATGGTGTGCGCACAAATATTCCGTCTTACCAGGTCAAAGAAGGCGATGTGATTGAAGTGCGCGAGAAATCAAAGCAGATTGCTCTTGTGCTTGAAGCGGTGCAAAGCCCGGAACGCGATGTGCCTGAATATATCGATGCCGATCACAGCAAGATGACGGCGAAGTTCGTCCGTGTACCGCAACTCTCCGACGTGCCGTTCCCTGTTCACATGGAACCGAACCTGGTTGTCGAGTTTTATTCGACCTAATGAGTTGACCCAGAATTATCAAAGGCCGCTTTTAGAGCGGCCTTTTTTATATTGGGGGTTGGCTTGACCACCCACTCAACCGTCATTCCGCACAAGCGAAGCGACATCTGGGATTGTATACGAAACGTCATCCTGAGGAAGGGCGGAGCCCTGTCTCGAAGGAGGATGGCATACTCCGTGGCCTATGCCCATGGTTCGAGACGCGCCCTAGCGGGCGCCCTCACCACGGAGACCTATGCACGGATCGGCATTAAACCGCCCGCCCTTCGAGACACTCGCTTGCGCTCGTTCCTCAGGACGACGTTTCCTTTTACGTCACACTGAGGAGGGCGCCCTTGGCGCCCGTCTCGAAGTGCCCAACGATCCGTGCATAGGTCTCCACCATGACGAAGAGATTTTAATGAATGTATTTGGATGTAATTTTTCACGCAGAGTCCGAAGCCGCGTTTACAAACTCACGACATCGAAATGTGAGAAAGGTTTGGATGCTTCTTCCAGGCTGTTGAGCGTTGTGAACTCGGCGACAGCGGCCATAGATGCCCAGATCTTGGCGACTTCCGGCACGCTATGAGCCGTCGTTGCGGCTTCTTCCGACACCCATTCGAAAATCTCGATGATGGTGCCATTGCTTGCTTTGAGAACGAGGGCGGGGCGGTCCGTTGCCAGGCCATGTTCTTGCAGGATTGGCAGGTGGGCCTCTACAAGATCTAGGAGCGCGCCCTGTTTGTCTGGCTTAGGTTGATAGATCGCCATGATAATCTTTGAAGACATTTGATGAACCTCCAAAAGCTAACAAGTTTAGGCGGCCTGAATGGCAATTCCTTTTTTCGTGAGGAAATCGCGCAGCTCACCTTCTTCAAACATTTCTCGGATGATGTCGCAGCCGCCAACGAATTCACCTTTGACATAAAGCTGCGGGACCGTTGGCCAGTTTGAAAATTCTTTGATGCCCTGGCGCACTTCATCGTTTTCTAAAACATTGACGCTGCCAAATTGAACGCCGAGATGGTCCAATATCTGGACCACATTTGAAGAAAAACCACATTGAGGGAAGACCGGTGTGCCCTTCATAAACAGGACGACGTCCTGGCTGCCGACTTCTTTTTGTATGGTTTCATGAATTGGATTTGTTGTCATAGTGGGTTCCTGCTCGGTTGTTTCGTTGATCATGTGTCATCTGGCACGGAAGTGTGCAGTGCTAATGCATGGAGGTCGCCACCCATTTTGCCTTTAAGAGCGCCGTAGACCATTTGGTGCTGCTGGATCCGTGATTTGCCTTTAAATTCGGGCGACGCAACATGGGCGGCATAATGGTCGCCGTCGCCACGTAGATCCTCGATGGCGACTTTTGCACCAGGCAATCCTTCAAGGATCAATTGCTCAATTTCTGTGGCGTCCATCGGCATTAAAAAATCTCATTCGCTCTCATTGGGTTCAGATGTTTGCTTATGCCATCATCTGCGGAAGCCAACTTTCGTGACTGGCTCTTATATCATCTAATAAAATGGGAGCTTGGTCGCCGATCGTCAAATGGTTTTTTTGAACCATTCCAATCTTTGTGATCGGCACTCCAGTGCCCTTAGCTTTTTCTATCACACTATCGGCATTGTCCGAAGAAACGGTAATCACATAACGGGCTTGGTCCTCACCATAATAATAGGCGTGGTCGGGGAGATCATTCATCGTCGACGGCTGGATTTCAGCGCCAAATCCCCCGGCGAGAGCCATTTCAGTGATTGCGACGAGGAGACCACCATCTGAGAGATCATGGGCGGCATTGATCGTGCGCTCTATGATTAGGGTGCGAACGAAATCGCCGTTGCGGCGTTCGGTGGCAAGATCGACGGGTGGCGGCGCGCCGTCTTCACGATCGCAAATCTCGCGAAGGTAAATTGATTGTCCGAGATGGCCCTCGGTTTCGCCGACTAAAAGAATTGTGTCGCCGACATTCTTGAAGGCAAGCGTGGCCATCAACGCAGTGTCATCGATAAGGCCGATGCCGCCAATGGCCGGGGTGGGGAGGATCGCTTGACCATTGGTCTCGTTGTAAAGGGACACATTGCCGGATACGACTGGGTAATCGAGCGCCTCGCAAGCCGCTTTCATGCCCTGGATGCAGCCGACAAACTGGCCCATGATGTCTTCGCGTTCGGGATTACCAAAATTTAGGCAATCAGTGATGGCGATAGGCGTGGCGCCGGTTGCGGTTAGATTACGCCAAGTTTCGGCAACCGCTTGTTTGCCACCTTCAACCGGATCGGCTTCGCAATAGCGCGGTGTGACGTCCGTTGAAATCGCCAAGCCCTTTTTTGTTCCGTGTACACGCACAACGCCGGCGTCTCCGCCTGGGAGTTGAATTGTGTCGGCCATAACGGTGTGGTCGTATTGTTCCCAAATCCAACGGCGCGAGGCCATATCGGGCGAAGCCATGATTTTGAGTAGCGCGTCGCCGGTGCTGAGAGGCGCATTGATGGTGCTTGGATCAATAGCCTCTTGCTTGGCTGCGGGAACCCACGGACGGTCATATTTTGGGGCGTCATCGGCAAGGGGGCCAATGGGTATGTCGCAGACGATGGCTTGTTCATGATGAAGCACGAGGCGGTTGGTGTCGGTGGTCTGTCCGATAACCGAGAAATCAAGACCCCATTTCTCAAAGATCGCGCGGGATTCGTCCTCGTGGCCGGGCTTGAGCACCATGAGCATGCGTTCTTGGCTTTCCGACAGCATCATCTCATAGGCGGTCATGTTCTGTTCGCGTTGCGGAACAAGATCGAGATTGAGGTCGATGCCGACGCCACCTTTGTCGGCCATCTCAATCGATGATGAGGTCAGGCCCGCTGCGCCCATGTCTTGAATGGCGATGATGGCGTCTTTGGCCATGAGTTCTAGGCAGGCTTCGAGGAGGAGCTTTTCAGTAAACGGGTCGCCGACTTGAACGGTCGGGCGTTTTTCGTCCGAGGCATCGTCGAATTCAGCCGAGGCCATGGTCGCGCCGTGAATGCCATCGCGGCCGGTTTTAGAGCCAACATAGACAACCGGATTGCCAACGCCTTTGGCCGCTGAATAAAAAATACTGTCTTGTTCGGCAATGCCGACGCACATGGCATTGACCAGAATATTGCCATCATAACCGGCATGAAAATTGGTTTCGCCGCCAACAGTAGGCACGCCAACGCAATTGCCATAGCCGCCAATTCCCGCCACCACACCGGATACCAGCGCACGGGTTTTAGGATGATCTGGAGAGCCAAAACGCAAGGCATTCAGCAAAGCCACGGGCCGCGCCCCCATGGTGAACACATCGCGCATAATGCCACCCACCCCGGTGGCCGCGCCCTGATAGGGCTCGATATAAGAGGGGTGGTTATGGCTCTCCATTTTGAAAATACAGGCCAGACCATCGCCGATATCAATGACACCGGCATTTTCGCCGGGGCCACAAATGACGCACTCTCCCGTGGTTGGCAGTTTACGCAAATGACGCCGCGATGACTTATACGAACAGTGTTCGGACCACATCACCGAAAAAATGCCCAGCTCTGTCTGGTTGGGCGCTCGCCCCAACCGTTTCAGGATCACGCCCCATTCGTCTGCGTTCAGCCCCAGGGCCTGGGCCTGTTCAAAACTGGCCGGATCGTTTTGCGCGCTCATGTCATTATCCCGGCAAGGCTCTTAAAAAAGGCAAGGCCACCGGTCTCCCCGGTCAACGGGTCAATAGCGCGTTCGGGATGAGGCATCATGCCAAGCACATTGCCAGCTTTATTGGTGATGCCGGCAATATCGCGGGAGGAACCATTGGGATTATCCACATAACGAAAGACGATCTGCCCCTCCCCTTCCAGACGGTCCAGCGTGTCTTCATCGGCAAAATAATTGCCGTCATGATGGGCAATCGGGATCGAGGTTTCATCTTGATTATCATACGCCCGGGTGAACGGGGTGTCGGCGTTTTCAATGCGCAAGGGCGTGCTCTTGCACAAGAACTTCAACCCCGCATTGCGCATTAGCGCGCCCGGTAGCAAATGCGTCTCGGTCAGGATTTGAAAGCCATTGCAAATACCAACGACCAGGCCGCCTCGCGCGGCATGGGCCTGCACCACCGCCATAATGGGCGAACGAGCGGCAATGGCGCCCGAGCGTAAATAATCTCCATAGGAAAAGCCGCCGGGCAGAATCACCAGATCCACCCTGGGCAAATCGGTATCGCGGTGCCAGACACGGTGGACCTGTTCTGTTGTATGCTTGCTTAAGGCGGACACAGCATCCCGGTCGCAGTTCGAGCCGGG
>JAJFIN010000435.1 GCA_021774955.1 Alphaproteobacteria bacterium
GCGAGACCGGCGACGCGCTCATTGAGATTAATGTCGAAGACCATCGCTACTTTGAACGCGACGGCGATGATGTCCGGCTGACCCTTCCGGTCACCATCGATGAAGCGGTGCTCGGCGCCAAGATCTTGGTCCCGACGCTGGACGGGCCGGTGACCATGACCATCCCCGCCGGCTCGAACGCCGACACGACCTTTCGCCTCAAAGGCAAAGGCTTCCCCCAGCAATCAGAAGAATTGGCCCGCCCGCTCGGCGATCAATTTGTCGTGCTAAAGATCGTGCTGCCACCCAAGGCCGACGAAAGCTTCGCCAAGCTGGTCAAGAAGTGGGCTAATAAGAACCCGTATGATGTCAGGGCGGATTTTTCGTAGGGGACGGAGATTTTTCTTGGCAGCGCCCACAGTATGCCAGCGAGCCCCCCATACTTATCAAGCCCAGGCTCAAACGAAATTAGCGACCCGGCGTAAACCGGGCGGGAAGCAGGGCAAGGCCGTTCACAATTGCACTCGACATGCTCCCAAACATTATGGTGAAGAGCGTCTAATGTGATCTCGAACTACGAAGCTCAGCCTGCAGACCGGCACGATTAGCTAAAGGAATCTTAAGAATGTTATTTCTTTGTTCTTCCGAGTCACTTAGAATTAACTTTGGGAAAAGTTGATTACCAATGATAGTCCGGCAAACCAAAGCAATGAAACAAACAGAAGAAATTGAGGCCTCCGCAGTCGCGCGGCTATTTTCATCGAGCGTGCTGAAGGAGCTTGCAAAAAAAGGCAAGTCACCATTGTTTGCGCGTTTGCTAAATGAATCTCGCTTGCTGGAGCAATCAAACAGTTCAGAGCTTGTTTTTGACCTTTTCGAAGATGCTTTTACTTTCCTGAAGCACAAACATTATCGGCATGAGTATATTTATAAAGCTGCCCTTACCGAAAAGGTGCTTCTTGGAACACATTCGCTACAAACAGCATCGATGATGAGTGAGTTCCGGGTTGGGACATGTAAAGCAGATATTGTGATTCTCAATGGAACGGGTACCGTATACGAAATTAAATCCGAACGTGATTCGTTATCACGCTTGGAAAAACAGGTTGCCGCTTATTCGAACGTATTTGCAACGGTCAACGTTATCGTTGGAGAAAACCACCTAAAAGCAGTACTCGACTCTGTACCTGACGATGTGGGCGTCTTGAAACTTTCTGATCGATATCAGATTTCGACGATACGTGAAGGAGTAGACGCGCCAAGCCGCACTGATTCTATTTCAATTTTTGATTCAATCAGTTTGCATGAAGCCGAAGCAATATTGAAAGATTTGGATTTTGATGTACCGAAGGTGCCCAATACGCTTCGCTATCAGGAACTGCGCAAGCGTTTTGCCAAAATTGAACCAGCTGCTGCACACATAAGCATGGTTCGAACGTTAAAGAAAACGAGGAACCTCGCTCCCCTCGGTGCATTGATTGATGAATTACCAAGTTCTTTACATTCTGCCGTTTTATCTTCGAGGCTTAGAAAACAAGATCACAAGCGTTTGGTTGAAGCAGTGAAAACTCCAATTTGCAAAGCTGTGGCATGGGCTTAGGTCAAATGTATTATCCATATTTTCGCGGCAAACAATACGAACTCATTACAATCAGGGAGTCCGCGCCGATTTTGGCGGCAAAAAAATTCGTTCCCATCATCGAACCCGTCAAGGAACAATTGAACGGCCTCCGAAAAACGCTTGATTGTTTGTGTGCCGAAGATACTTACGCAATTGTAATAGTTAACCCGCAGATCGGCGATCACAGCGATGACAGCGCGGACCTGATAGCACTGATAGATGAGTATTATCAGGATCAGGAGAATCTGATTTACGGTCTTTTGCTTACCGAGAACATGATGGTGGCTGAAGCGGTTGGGCTTTGCAAAGCATTTGATCGGGAAATTGCGCTGATCCATGCAGGCTTTTCGCAAGCAAATGAGCTTGCTGATGCGATTAGCGAACTGAGCAACATCAGCACGAGTGTCTTTTTTGAAGACCGTTGCGGAAAACTCTATCAACGACACTTTGCAAACCACTCAAAACAAGTGCTTGTAAGGGACGGCTTCGAACGAAGACGTAACAAAGATCATCCACCAACGGAGTTCTTTTCCGATCTTCATGCAACATTTGGTTTAGAAGGCATGGATGGGTTTGGAGATTTTCTAATTGTGGGTGATGAATATTCTGAGAGCGGTGGACCGGCATACACAATTGCAATTCATCTTACCTACATAGACCCCGATAAGGACGATGAAATGCATATTCGCCACTTTAAATCGGTCAGACAAGATACACCAAAAGACCCCGCGGGTAAATTTGCCGAAGCTCTGAACAAGCTAATTCACGCATTGAATCAAGATGACAATAAACTCCTTGAAACCAGCTCGATCTCTGAGTTCCGCGAACTTCACCAGAGGGCACACTACCCCGGCCTCGGATATGTAAAGAAACTATCGATGAAGCACCATATCGAAACGCTCGCAGCCTATTTTGACAAATAGAGGTAAGCGACCGATGTATTGTTGCTCGGAGTGTTTCAGCGATAAAGGGCTAAAAACTCAAATCATACCCGAGCGTTCCGCGAGAGACGGGACTTGCTCATATTGCAAGGCGACAAATCAAGCGCTTATCGAGCCAAAAAAATTAGCTGAGTATTTTGAGGTTCTCATTGGCGTATATAGACCTGATGACAATGGAAAACTTTTGATCGAATGGTTGAAGGAGGATTGGCTTCTTTTCGATAACCCTAATCTGGATCAAATTCATGCGAATGTCCTTCTGGGCGAGATACTTGATGACGGCGAGATCATCAGACAAAAGTTTGCCCCGTCGGAACTGGATCAATGTGAATTAATCAATGACTGGGATCAACTCACTATTGAGCTGACGCATAGTAATCGATTTTTCCCCAATGCCGAATTTGACTATGCGCGACTGGACGGATTGCTCTCCAATATTGTTTTGGATCAGGAAGATCAGCCCGACAAATGGTATCGCGCTCGAATTGAGAGAGACAATCGCAGCTATGAACCCAACGAAATGGGGCCACCGCCAAAACGGAACGCATCGCACGGGCGAGCTAATCCTGCTGGTATCCCGTATTTGTATCTTGGATCAACGGCGAAGACTGCAGTTGCAGAAGTAAGACCCCACCCCGGCGAGATAGTGTGCGTCGCGGAGTTTGTAACTGAAGCGGCCCTTCAACTTGTTGATTTGCGTAACCCGCGTTCATTGATTTCACCGTTTCTGCTGAGTGATGAAAGTGCGCTCGCACAGCTTAGAGGCGGTGACATTCAGTTTTTAGAAAGCCTTGGTCAGGATCTAACAACGCCAGTAATACCGACTGCAGCTGCGATCGACTATACGGCTAGCCAATACTTATGCGAATTCATCAAAAAATGCGGCTATCAAGGCGTCATTTATAGCAGTTCAGTTGGCGAAGGTATGAATCTCGCTTTGTTTGATCCAGGTAGGGTGCGAATGGGTGAAATTAGCGAATATTCAATCGCTGGCGTCTCTGTTGATATGCATGAGTTCGCAAGATAGTCCGTGTTATTTGTGGGTTGCACGACGATAGCAATCAAACCGGACACGCATGGTTAGATGCAGCTGGAGAAGGCACGTCTTCAAGTCCTGGTCGATGGTTCCAAGGCACGCACAAGCTCATAGCTATGTACATATCACAGCATACTTATTGCTTTCCCCTGAATGGGTACAACAGAATCACCAAAACATACTGACACGCAAACCACCCATGATACTAATCAGCATCCTGATCTAATTGTCTTGGTAGATTTGCAATACGTAAGTTATAGATTTCCTCAAGAAAGAAATTCTTTTTAAACTCCCTAATGCCCGATTTGAACACAGCATATCCTGTCATTCTGCACGAGAGATCGTGCAGATTTTCTTGTTTGGATAATAAAGCTGCAACAGAATCCAACACTCTCCCTTCAACATGAACGGTATCACAAATTGTTAGG
>JAJFIN010000436.1 GCA_021774955.1 Alphaproteobacteria bacterium
CGCCTGTTTTGTGCTCGCACCCAAGGGAACATCGCCAGTGATGACAGCAATCTCGGCTTCCATATCGTAGCCCCAGGAGAATTCGGTGAAGGGGATAGGATCGCGGGGCGCAAGAAATGTGTCGGAGCCCCCCTGATACATGAGCGGATCAGTCCAGAAACTTTCCGGTATCTCCGCCCCGCGAGCTTTGCGGACAAGTTCAACGTGATTGACATAAGCTGAACCATCTGCCCACTGATAGGCGCGTGGTAGCGGCGAAGCACAAGCCTCTTGTTCAAAAAGTTCACCC
Organism: Alphaproteobacteria bacterium; assembly: GCA_021774955.1. Lineage (GTDB taxonomy): Bacteria > Pseudomonadota > Alphaproteobacteria > M2410 > M2410 > JAJFIN01. The sequence continues at coordinate 290 of JAJFIN010000436.1, forward strand.
TCTATCTCACCGGTTTGCAGTGATTGGTAGAGGGCTTCCAGTTTTGGCTTTAACGCATCCCAATTGTCGAGGGCAGATTGAAGTGTTGGCGCGATTTCATTGGCGCGCACCATTTTTGTGAGGTCACTGGAGACGACAATCAGTGCGCCGTCGCGACCGTGTTTAAGGGAAGCAAGCTTCATGGATTTTCTCTCGTTTTATTTGTCGGTTTGCCAAGATGAGACATAGTCTTGCCATTCAACAGATTCAGCCTCCGGTGACATGGTCAGGGCATCACGGGTATCGATCATGACAGCGACTTCATCTGTTTCTTTGCGGGCTGCTTTTTGACCGGTTTCAAAGGCCTTGGGATGGGGTCCGTGTGCGAACCCTAACGGATGAAACGTTACCATACCCGGATGGATGTTGTCGCGGCTGAAGAAGTTTCCCCGGTGATAAAAAAGAACCTCATCATAATCATCATTACTGTGGAAGAACGGGACTTTCAGCGCCCCTGGATCCCCTTCAATTGGCCTGGGACAGAAGGTGCAGACTACGAATCGCGTGGCCAGAAATGTTGTATGGGCGGATGGCGGCAGGTGATAACGGTCGCTCATCAGCGGACGAATATCGCGCCAGTTAATCCTAACGACCGAAAGATCTCCTTTCCATCCTTTAGCGTCGAGCGGGCTAAAGCCATAGGTGATGGTTGTCAGTTCGTTTCGTGCTTTTACAACAACACGCCATTCTTGATCATTTTGTTGACCCAGGAATGCGTCGTCGATCTTCGGTGTGTCCAACATGGCAGGGTCGAAAATGGCATGAGGGCCGACCATGCCTTTATCGGGTAATCTGTAGGCGTCGTTGGTAGCTTCGATCAATAAGATGGAACAGGGAACGGCCGGTTCCAAACGCCACATGGTGCCACGCGGAATAACGAGGTAGTCGCCATCGCGATATTCCATGTGTCCGAAGTCGCTATACAATGATCCTTGGCCTTCGTGGATGAACAAAAGATCATCGCCGTCTGCATTCCGAGCCAAGTGATCCATGGCTTTTTCGCATCGCCACATTCGAATGTTCGTGTGGGCATTGGACATTAATATGGTTGCCTGCCAGGGCGAATTTTCGACGCAATCGAGCTTGTTGGTATCGAACGCATGAGGCCTTAATGGGCCATCGAAGGACTTCCAACTGGTTGGTGGGTGTTGGTGATAGAGGTGGGTTGCTGGGCCGAAAAAGCCTTCTCGCCCCATTTCACGTTCATAGGTGCCGGGTGGTAGGTCGACATGGGCTTGCCGGGAGGTTTCACCTTCGATGCGCGGAAGGGAGATCCAGTTTTTCATGATGGTTCCTCATTGGATGTCGCTGTTGACATTTGATTTGCAGGTATATTAGTTTCAATTGAAACTAATTGCAAACACGTTTTGAAAGCCGACAAGTGACTAAGACAGCCAGAAAGTCAGATGTTCTGGAGCTAGAGCATTTTCTGCCCTATCGATTGTCGCACATTACGGCCATTGTTTCGGCACAACTGGCAGAGCGCTATGCTGAGCCTTTCGATCTTTCTGTACCTGAATGGAAAGTGATGGCCGTGCTGGGCCGGTTCCCGGATTTGTCAGCCAATGAAGTGGGCGAGAAAACCGTCATGGATAAAGTGACGGTCAGCCGGGCGGTGACGCGGCTTTCAGAAAAATCCTGTGTGAGGCGTCGCCTTGCAAAGGATGATAAACGTCGATCTGTTCTCTCACTTACATCAAAGGGAAAGGCGATCCATCGAGAGATTGTTCCGATGGTTCTTCACTATGAGCGAGAATTGATGGAATCACTGACCGTGCGTGAGCGAGATACGCTTTCCCTTTTGATCGAAAAATTGGAGAAGCGAACGGAGATGCTGGCAGCTAATTATCTCCTTCTCCCTTCATAGCCTCTTCGACCATGGCAGCTATTTCAGGATTGATGTTCTCTTTGCCTTTTTCTATCATATGCTGAGCGACGCGCGTACCTATGGCCATTTGTGCAGCCCCGATAAAAGTTTCGTGGTTTTCATGAGCCCAATCGAATGATGCGCTGCGGTTGTCGTTGAGCTGTTGGAATTTCGGTACGACGTAGCGTGCGATCAATTCATACGACTTTTTTGTGGCGTCGAAGTCAGCCCAATTGTGCGCGATTTGCAGGAATGCGCCGAAGCCGCCGGATTCCTTTTCCAACCGTTGAATTTGTTCGATGCAGTCGTCGGGTGTACCGATGACCGCATAGCCTTGCTCGAGCATCCAATCGATAGGATCGCCTTCATCTGGTGGCGCAATGGGAAGTGCGGCGACTTCATGGAAATACTTAAGCCAATCTTTTAGGCCAAATTCGAGATTCTTTCTGGCTTGTTCGCGGGTTTCAGCAACATGAACCGGCCCAACCAAACGCCAAGCATCGCGATCCATTTTATTGCCGTGAGTTGCGGCGGTTTCTTCAGCAATCGCCCAGTTTGAAGATAGAGCATTGAAGCCGCCTGTCGTCGTTGCCCCTAACGAAAGTAATCCTAATCCATGGCGGCCCGCCGCCGTTGCACCAGTCGGTGAAACTTGGCTGGCAACTGAGATTTCTACCGACGGCCGCGAATAGGGAGCGAGTTGAAGCTGTGCGTTGTTGAGTTCATACCAATCGGTTTTATTGGTAACAATTTCCCCACGGAGCAATTTGATGATGTCAACCAAAGCTTCATCCATCATGTCACGTTGGTTTTGAACTTCAATCCCCATCATAAAGGCGTCGCTGGGCAGAGCCCCTGGTCCAGCCCCAAACATCACGCGACCGCGGGACATGTAATCAAGTTGATTGATCCGATCGGCGAGCATGAGGGGATGGTGGTAAGGGAGAGAGGAAACGCCGGTGCCGAGCTTGATATGTTTTGTTCGTTGGATGGCCGCAGCGAGAAAAAGTTCCGGTGAAGCGATAATTTCATATCCGCCAGAATGATGTTCGCCAATCCAGGCTTCATCATAGTCGAGTTTGTCGAGCCATTCGACGAGCTCCATATCCCGTTCCATCGCCAAATGCGGGTTCTCGCTCAAAGGATGAAATGGGGCTAGAAATATCCCGAAGCGCAATTTTCTTTTGAACATGGTGCCTCCCCTATGTTTTTGGTTTTCCATTTACCTGGAACTTGGGTTGTGGGAGAAACTATCCCACGGGCACCCACGTCGTCGCAAGCCCAGAACTCCCTATTTGCGACATTTATAGACTTGCTGGTTGACACATTGGAGGGTCACTGAATGCGTCTTCATCTTGTATCCGCGCAACTCCATAAATGGATCGGCCTTATTATTGGCATTCAAATCCTGCTGTGGATCTCTGGCGGCTTTATCATGAGTTTCTTTCCGATTGAAAAGGTGCGAGGTGAACATAATGTGCGCGAAGCAGAGGCCCTTGCGATAACGCCAGATCGATTGGGGGTTACGATCCCGTTCGTATTGGAGCAGTTGGAATTAACATCTGTTCGCGATGTACGTATACGTCCTGTTCTCGACAGACTTGTGTATGAGATCCGACCGCTTGATGGGGCGCCGATTATTGTTGACGCGAAGAATGGAGAGATCCTATCTCCCATCGGAAAAGAGATGGCAGAGACAATTGCTAAGCAAGATTTTTCCGGTGACGGTGCCTTAACCTCTATAAGTTTGTTGGATAAAGGAAACGCTGAGTACAGAGGCCCAGTGCCTGTGTGGCGTGTTGAGTTTAATGATAGTGACAATACCCACCTCTATGTATCCCCGGATTTAGGTCGGATTGTTGCGCGTCGCAATGGGACGTGGCGTCTCTATGATTTTTTCTGGATGCTGCACATCATGGATTATCAAGAGCGAGAGAATTTCAACAATAAGTTAGTCGTGAGCGCAGCTGCGATCGCGTTTATATTTGTCATCACGGGTTTCATGATGTTGTTTTTCCGTTTGCGGAAACGCGATGCGAAGATTGTGAAATCTTTGGTAACGAACAAACTTGGTCGCCGCGGTCAATCCTAGATTATCTCGTGAGCGTGAATTTCACCATTGAGCGGTTTTGTTCGATCAATCCCTTTGGAACAGAGCTTGAGGCCAATCGGTGTGATAAGATTAAGCAAGAAGGTCGTGAAGATTATGATTGAGAATGTTTTTGCGTCAATGACGGCAAGAGATAGGCCCAGTGATGCGAGGATAACAGCCATCTCTGCCCGCGCGCACATGCCAATCCCAACAGCCCAGGATTCGGTCCAAGAGAATTTGAGCAGGCGCGCCATACTGCCCGCGCTTAAGACCTGACCAATTGCACAGACGGAGGTAAGCGCGAGGACGAACCAGAGCGCTTGGCCCTTAAGAGCGTCAAAGGTGATGTGGAAACCAAGTGAGATAAAGAAGATCGGGCCAAGAAACGAATAGGCGATACCGCCGAGGCGGTCTTCGACTTTCTGGACAAGTTCGGCACTCGCAACTTTTTCCTCAAAGAAGAGGCCGGCAAAATACGCGCCTAGGATAATGTGAAGCCCTAATATCTCCGCAAGCATACCAAAGCCGAGACCGAGGATGAGGAGGAAGGTGAGAGCTTTCCCGCGGCGGTCGCTGAAAGCGGTCTTGAACTTGGGATAGAGGTAATATCCAAATGCTGTGACGACGGCAAAAAAGAGCGCAGCTTTACCGGCAACGAGCAAAAGCGCAGCTGGATTTGTTGCGCCGTCGTTCACAATCCCCAAAACCAAACTGAAGAAAACCAACGCGAATAAATCGTCGATTACGCATGAGGCGATTATTACGCGCGCGACGCGTGTATTTTGAAGCCCGAGGTCGTGTAAAATCTTGAGTGTAACCACGACAGCAGTTGCGGTCATAATCAGGCCAACAAAGACGGCAGAGATAAATGGAAGACCGAAGGCTAATGCCACTGCAAGACTGACACCAAACGGCACCAAGGCGCCGACGATAGCAACACCTAGCGAGACCCGCAGAGCTGCAAAAAACTCTCGCGGCTCGGTTGTTACACCCGTATGTAGCATGATGAAAAAGATGCCAAGCTCAGCCAGAACATCAATGATCTCGCTGGGATGAATCCAGCCCAGCACGGATGGCCCGACAATCACCCCCATCACCAATTCTCCCATGACGGTGGGAATACCGATACGGTTCAAGATTACAGCCACGGTCCACACCACAATCATCAAAATGAGTAATTGCTCAAAAATCACGTCGGGCATGAAGGGAGTCCTGTATGCGCAAACGGGAACCCGTTTACCTATTATTTCCGCGGGAAACGTGTATTTCGAATCAGTGTCAGTCTAGACATTTTTTTCAGGAATGCAGCTCGAACTGGCCTCTTTAATTATGAGCTTGAACCCTAATTTGGAGTTAATCGATAGATGGCGTTTTCAATATCTGAGGCGACATAGATTTCACCACCTGCACCAGCGGCAATTCCGTTAGGGAGAAAAGCACGAGGCAGACCTGCAAATCCTGGATAGCCCAGGGGGATATTCTCGGTCATGACCACAACCTCACCGGAGTTAGGATCAATCCGGATGGCGCGATTGGCCCCTACCTCAGCTACGACCAATGAACCATCAAGCGTCGCGTCGATGCCTTCTGGTAAATCAAGTCCTTCAGCGATGACGGCATGAGCACCGTCGATTAGACCAAGACTATGGACAATGCCCGTTTCACTTTCCGTGAAGTAAAGCGTATCGGCAATTTTGGTCACACCAACCGGGACAACAAGACCTTCGTAGAGAACGTCTCGTGTTTCGCCGTGTTCGCCGGAAACAGCTAGAATTTTTCCGGTGCCTGCCTCAACGACGACGACACGACCGTCATCCAAAAATTCGACTCCGAGTGGAAGGACAAAATCGTGCCATCGCCGGGTCATCTCGCCAGTTTCAACGCTCCAGACCTGAACGAGTCCTGCCGTGGTGCTTGAAGTCACGATTTGATCTTCTGTGGCGTCAATGTCGGTTGGATATTCATGATCTGAAATGATACGGGATATGTCGTGAACTTCGTGCGTTTGTGGGTCAACGTAGCTTAAAGAGAATGTGTCAGCGACGTAGAGGCGATCGCCATTTACAGATGAGGCGAACGCAATACCCGCTGTCGATGATAACGATCCGGAAATCACGGTGCGGGTAGCGCCAGTCTGCGTATCAATTTCGTAAATGGCGTTGTCAGACATGTTGGTGACATAAAGACGGTCATGGCTATCAAAGGCGAGATTGTCGAGATTAGTTGGAGCTGTTGCGATAAGCGTGCGTTCACCCGTTTCAATATCGATGCGGAATATTTCTCCGGTTTCGTTGTCAATGACGTGCAGATTGCCTTGTGAGTCGAAGTTCACGGCGGCAGGCACCTGAATGCCTTCGGTTATAACTTCAAGCACTCCCGTATCAACATCGACACGAACGACTTGGCCTTTAAACCAAAGCGGTCCATAAAGCTTGCCGTCTGCGCCAAAATCAAAACCGTTTAAGCCGCCCATACCTTCAATAATCTTGCGTGGCGGTATTTGGCCTGTGATGTCGAATTCGTAAAGCGCGTCACCGGCGAAAACTTGGGTTGCAAAAAGACGACCATCTGGGGAGAAAGCTGTCGAGTTGAGGCCAGGTAGGTCACTTGCAATTTCTCTAACGGGACCGCCAGGCGATTGAGCAAACAGTTTGCCAAGGATGAAACCCGTCCACACCAATGTCCCGTCAGGACCAAATTCAAGGTCATCGGCCATGCCGTTGGGTGGGCCGATATAGGTCGAGACGGCACCGGTTTCGGGATCAACTTGATGGATCGATTGACCAACCACGCTGCCGACAAGGATCTGATCATTTGCGTCGAAAGTTAGACCGTGGATGCCGTGGAAAGGTGAGCCGGGAACAATTTTCTGAACGGTGTAAGACTGCGCTGCAGTATTGTCTGTTGCCGATTCACTCGGGGGCGCTTGATTGTCGCAAGACGCAAGTCCTATAGCAGCCGTCATGCACAGTATGGTTGCACCGAACTTTTTCATTTTGAATCCTCCCGAGATTTCTTTGGTCTCATTCTATCCTTATTGTGGCCGATTGCCAGAGCGGCAAATTGCTGCGAGCACGGTGTAGCCAGGGGTGAGCTTGAGAGCTAGGATCAAGGCCGAACCAAAAAAAAATTGGACGGAGGAGAGCATAAATGCGGGCTGCGATATGCCGTCACGGAAAAATAGTTGCTGACACAATGCCAGACCCCACTCCTAGCGATGGGCAGGCATTGGTCAAGACATTGGCTTGCGGTATATGCGGCTCAGACCTTCACGCGCTTAAATTTGGCGATCAAATGGTTGCGGCTTCAGAGAAGACAGGCGGTGGCTTCAACATGGACCTCAAAAAAGACCTGGTCTTTGGCCACGAATATTGCGCGGAAATATTGGATTATGGTCCAAACACTGAGCGTAAATTGAAGCCAGGAACGCGTGTGTGCTCAATGCCGATCATGTTTGGTGCGACAGGGGCGACAGGCATTGGCTATTCAAATGATTACCCTGGCGGCTACGGCGAGCAGATGTTGCTGCTTGAAGGCCTGTTGTTGGAGGTGCCCAATGACCTTTCAACAGAACGGGCGGCATTGACCGAGCCCATGGCGGTGGGACTGCACGCAGTTGAGAAAGCCAATATCGGTGAAGGAAATGTGCCACTGGTCATTGGCTGTGGACCGGTCGGGTTGGCAGTTATTGCTGCCCTCAAAATCAAAGGGGTTGGACCGATCATTGCGGCTGACTTTTCACCAGCACGCCGTGCGCTTGCAGAAACCATGGGCGCAGACGTCATCATTGATCCGTCGGAACATTCTCCCTACCAAGCATGGACAGACAAGGCTGTGCCGGAGGGTGTTGACCCCAATGGCCTTGCCGTGATGATGGGCCTGGAGAGTATTCCGCAAGCGGT
>JAJFIN010000437.1 GCA_021774955.1 Alphaproteobacteria bacterium
CTTCATATATCGCCGAAGGAATATTTACCATGTTTCTTTTATAAATTGATTAAGGCCTGACGCCAGGAGCAATGCCAAACCCCCGGCCAGAGCCGCAAACAGTGCAAATTCTTCTCCTGTGCTGCCTAGTTTGGTTAGAAGCGCCATGCAGATCAGAGCCATTGCGGGTATGGTCGCGGCGAGTGTGCTTGGAATATGGGCGGCAGACAAAAGAGCGCCAACAACAGTAATCAGAGTGAGTACTATGACCGCCGGTGCCAGGACGCCAAAAGGAAGATGAGGTACGAGCAGAAATCCTGCGGCTCCCCAAGCTAACGATGTAATAGCTAGTGCGGCAGTATGGTCATCGCGCCATTTCAGCATCATGGTGGTTGTGCGAAGGTCGTTTTGACTGGGCGATGGGAACAAGGTGTTTTGGGCACGGGCCCAAAGATAGAGATTGCCGACGAGCGCGCTCGCCATAATCACCAACCAGGCAAAAGTCGAGCCAGTCATTCCATAACCAATAATGAGCAAGGTCAGGATTGCGGTCCCGATGGCGTAATTAAGAGCTCCGAGTGCGAAGCGGCGATGCAGATGTTGAATCTGTATGCGATCAGCTGGCGTAACGCGCTCAATAGCCAATGTTTTGTGATACTTGCTTTGGCGAGATCTTGCGTGATCTATTGGATTGATGTGATTTTGTATTTGGTCATAGGTATGGGATGGGCGGTGGTCAACACTTGTCATGCAACACTCCTGTCAAGAGATGGCCAAGCTATTGAACCCATGGTTAATGATTGGTTACCAAGGAAGGTGTGTATTAAGATTTTGTCCATTATTGTTGATCGAGCGGGGCTCATGTGACGAACGGATCGGTGGTCATTTTTGATCTCGAGTATACCGCTTGGGAGGGCTCAAATGAGCGAGACTGGTCTCATCCGGGCGAATTTCGAGAGATCGTTCAGATTGGAGCGATATCGATTGATGGGGTAAGTCTGGAAGAACAAGAAGTATTTGACTGCTTTGTTCGTCCACGGATAAATCCCGATCTATCCGACTATTTCATCAACCTCACCGGAATTACAAATGAAGATGTAAAACGACACGGTGTCGACTTGTCTGACGCCCATCGTCACTTTTCTGATTTTCTTCAAAAGCGGCTGGCTTTTGCTTATGGCAATGATGATGAAATTATGGCTGAGAATGTTGCTCTTTATGACCTTGTGCTGGGTGCCCCTAATATTTCTGCTGTAAATTTGCGGCATTGGTTTAAAGACCACAATGTACCGACGGATGATTATGTGTCGGGTGAGGTGGCACAATTCGTTGGCGCACCGATCAACTTGTCGGCGCACAATGCGGTTAACGATGTCCGGTCGATAATAGCGGCTGTGAAACACTTGGTTGGGCAGGGTGCGGAAAATCCCTTTACGCAAATTTCATAGCTAAAACGCTGGACAGGACTTACGGCTCCGCCTAGCTTCAACATGAAAACTTGGGAGGGTTCGTGGGGTCGAGTAGTCAAGAAGAGCGTGCACTCAACGCCCTGGGCGGACCTGCAGCAAAACCGCTCGGTCAATTTGGTTGGGCGATGTTCGATTGGGCCAATCAACCCTATTACACCATTATCGTCACCATCTTATTTGCACCTTACTTTGTGCAGGAGTTTATCGGTGATGCGGTTCGCGGCCAGCAGATTTATAGTCTGGCGCTGACCATTGCCGGAGTTTTTACAGCAATCATGAGCCCAGTTCTGGGAGCGATAGCTGACGTATCCGGCCGGCGTAAACCTTGGATGTTGTTGTTCTCTTTGGGGTTTGTCATTTCGGTTGCGACATTATGGTTTGCAGAGCCGGGCGCGCCAAACGGAATTGCAGGACCATTTTTAGCGATTATCCTCGCCGCGATCAGCATGGAAATCGCGATCGTTTTCAACAATGCCATGTTGCCATCTGTCGCGCCGGCAAACCGTGTCGGATGGCTTTCCGGTTTTGGCTGGGGCATCGGCTATTTTGGCGGCTTGGTGGCCCTGCTCTTCATTCAATGGTTTTTTGTGTTTCCAGGACAGGTGGCTTTGCCGGGAGTGCCGGGTGTGCCGCTGCTCGGCCTTGATCAATCAGCGTTTGAGCCGGAGCGGTTCACGGCTCCTTTCGCGGCGGTTTGGTACACCTTGTTTATCCTGCCATTGTTTTTATTCACCCCTGATGGTGACAGCACCAAAGTCAAATTGAACGTGGCTGTGCGTGATGGGTTGAGCTCACTTAAGAAGACGCTGATGCAGATTCGTGCCTACGGCAATGTTATCCGCTTCTTCATTGGACGGATGATTTATGCGGATGCGCTGGGCGCCGTTTTTGCGTTCAGCGGGATTTATGCCGCGGCGATTTTCGGTTGGGGGTCGTTGGAGCTTGGTATTTCCGGTCTGATTATTTTGGTCTTTGCCGGATTTGGCAGCATGGTTGGGGGTTGGCTTGACGACAAGATTGGCTCAAAGCGAACCATTGTCATTGCGGTGACGTGCCTCATTGTTGCGGCGATTGGGACTGTATCCATTCGCGATGACCGCATTTTGTTTTTGATCACGACCATTCCGGCAAGCTCCCTTGATGGTCTTTTTGCCGGGGTATCAGAGCAGGTCTATATCCTGTTTGGTTGTTTGACGGGGCTCGGTCTTGGTCCCACGCAATCGGCCAGCCGGACCATGGTTGCCCGCCTGGCGCCGCGCCACATGGTCGGTGAGTTTTATGGGTTGTTTGCTTTTTCCGGCCAGGCTACGGCGTTTCTGGCACCGGCCCTCATTGGCTATCTTACGGGTGCCCTGAATGATCCTCGCGCCAGCATTATCGTAATCATTGCAATGTTGGTCATCGGTCTGGTGATCATCTTGCCGGTGCGAGAGGAGCGCGCGGAAATCCCTGACACCCGTCCTTAAAACTGACGTATCAAACCCTCACTCGTTGTTAAATTTCTCGAAATCCTCAATGAGAGCAGTGCTGGCTTTTTTGACCAGTTTGCCACCATCTTCGGGTGTTGCAAGAGCTGGATTGGAGCCGATGCGACCGTCCGGGAATTTACGCCGGTAATCTTCGGCGTCGGTAAAACGTCCGTTCGGCGCGATCTCAGGATCGAGCGGGGCGTTTTTTATGTGGCCGGGATAAGCGAAATAAGTCACCGCTACCTCAGATGGCGTCGCATGGCTGCCATGGCCTTTTTTATAGAGTTCTTTACACAGAGCAAAGACGCCCGATAATTCCCACCAATTGCGTAGCTTACAGTCAACACGATGCCCATGAGAAGATCCCGGAGGAATTGATGATTGCGCGTAGACTTCGGCAAAGGCTGCATCGATGGTGGTGCTGTTGCCGCCGTGACCATTGAGGAAATAGACCTTTTCAAAGCCATGATGGGCGAGTGAGTTTATCCAGTCGCACAGGGTCGCAATCATGGTTGAGGGGCGCAGGGTCATGGAGCCTGCGAAAGCCAGGTGATGTTGGGCGCAACCAACATTGAAGGTAGGCCCCACAAGAAGGTCCGCCTCTTCGGCGGCGGCAAGGGCGATGATCTCGGGGCACAACGCGTCTGTACCGATAAAGCCCGTGGGCCCGTGCTGCTCGGTCGAGCCAATGGGAATGATAATCCCTTTTGATCGCTCAAGATAAGCCTCGACTTCAGGCCAGGTGGAAAGATGCAACTGCATAGAGGGACCTCTGTCATGCTCGGTAAATTTTGTGCCCATCGTCCCACCATGTGCATGATGGTTTGTCAATGTTAGTGGCGCGCATTAGGATGCTTTAAAAAAAGGGAGGCACAATGTCGAAAGCCAATAAAGGCCCACTTGCCGGAATAAAAATCCTCGATATGACGAGCGTGTTGCTCGGTCCTTATGCGACCCAAATCTTGGGCGATATGGGGGCTGATGTGATCAAGGTCGAGAACCCCGGTGGCGATATCATCCGCTATGGTGGCCCCAGCCGGTCGAAAGGCATGGGGCCAATCTATATGACGGTCAATCGCAACAAGCGTTCACTTGTGCTCGACCTCAAAAAGGACAGCGCTAAGAAAATTCTGAAAGATCTTATCAAGCAGAGTGATGTGTTTATTCACAATGTTCGCCAGGGCGGCATTTCGCGATTAGGTTTTGACTACGACAATGTCAAAGCGCTGAAGCCCGACATCCTTTATGTCCATGCGGTGGGCTATGGCTCGAAGGGTGCTTATGAGGGGCGTCAAGCCTATGATGATTTGGTGCAATCGGCCTCGGGGGCGGCTAATCTATTGGGCCGCCTCGATGGCAATCCCGAACCGCGTTACATTCCGGCCTTGATTGCCGATAAGACCACCGGGCTCCACGCGGTCTATGCAGTGCTGGCGGGCCTGTTTCATCGCGAGCGTACCGGCGAGGGGCAGCGCATCGAGGTGCCGATGCTTGAAAGCTTTGTCTCATTCTTGATGGCCGAGCATCTTTACGGCCATACTTTCGATCCGCCGATGAGCCATACCGGCTATACGCGCGTTATCAATCCCAACCGTAAACCGTACAAAACCAAGGACGGCTATCTCGGCATCATGCCCTACAGCGATGATCAGTGGGCCGAGTTCTTTCGTTTGGGCGGCAAGGGGGAGGTTTGGGATGATCCGCGGTTTTCAACGTTTGATGAGCGAACAAAGAACATCAAGGCGCTCTATGGCTTGATCGGAGAAACAACGGAAACGAAAACCACCGATGAATGGGCCGACCTCTTAGAGAAGGCCAATATTCCGGCCATGCGGGTCAATGATCTCGACGATTTGGCAAGCGACGAACATCTGACGAGTGTTGGATTTTTTGAGCGCCGCGACCATCCGACCGAAGGCCCTTGGGTATCGATGAAGCCGCCGGTCGATTTTGAGAAATCACCCTGCTCCATCCGCCGGGATCCGCCGCGGCTCGGCATCGATGGAGAAGAAATTCTATCGGAGCTCGGTTATTCTGAAGACGATATTGCAACCTTGAGGGCTGATGGTGTTTTGGGCGCCTCTTGAGGCAGATCATTGGACCCATAGTTTTTTGTCGTTCATAATGGTTGAGACCGGAGCCAATCGGCTCTAGCGTGGCACGATGCAATCTAATGTGGTGGGAGAGTTTTGATGGGTGAACATCATCATGCCGAGAATATGGTTTTTCCAGTTTCTGACGCCTGGGCGAAACGCGCTCACGCCGATAAAGCGACTTACCAAAAGCTCTATGATCAAAGCGTTTCCGACCCGGATGGCTTTTGGAGCGAGCAAGGCAAGAAGCTCGATTGGATCAAACCCTATACCAAGGTCAAGAATACGACTTTTGAGCCGGACGCGGTCTCAATCCGCTGGTATGAGGATGGCACGCTTAATGTCAGCGCCAATTGCATTGACCGCCATTTAGAAACACGCGGCGATCAGGTCGCGATCATCTGGGAAGGCGATGAGCCAAGCCAAGACAAAAGCATCACTTATCGCGAGCTTCATGCCGAGGTCTCGAAATTCGCTAATGTCTTAAAAGCCCAAGGCGTCAAGAAGGGTGATCGCGTCACCATTTATATGCCGATGATCTTGGAGGCGGCCTATGCCATGCTCGCCTGCACGCGCATTGGCGCCGTTCACTCGGTGGTGTTTGGCGGGTTCTCGCCGGATTCACTGGCGGGCCGTATTCTCGATTGCACATCAACCTGTGTCATCACGGCGGATGAAGGCGTGCGCGGCGGCAAGGCGATCCCCCTTAAAGTCAATACCGATAAAGCGTTGGAGAAATGCCCCGACGTCAATTCGGTCATTGTCGTTGAGCGCACAGGTTCAGGTGTCGCCATGCAGTCTGGTCGCGATGTTTGGTATCACGAAGAAGCGGCCAAAGTTTCAGGCGATTGCCCGCCGGAGGAAATGAACGCAGAAGACCCGCTGTTCATTCTTTATACGTCGGGCTCGACCGGCAAACCTAAAGGCGTGCTTCACACGACGGGCGGGTACACGGTTTTTGCTGCTATGACCCATCAGTATGTTTTCGATTATCACGACGGCGATATTTATTGGTGTACGGCGGATGTTGGATGGGTAACGGGCCATAGCTATATCATATACGGGCCGCTGGCCAATGGGGCCACGACGCTGATGTTTGAAGGCGTGCCGAACTACCCGGATTCTTCCCGTTTCTGGCAGGTTTGTGACAAACACAAAGTCAATATTTTCTATACCGCGCCAACGGCGATCCGCGCCCTTATGCGTGAAGGTGATGGGCCGGTGACGGCTACTGACCGAACATCGCTGCGCCTTCTCGGAACGGTCGGCGAGCCGATCAATCCGGAAGCCTGGCTTTGGTATCATGAAGTGGTGGGCGATAAACGCTGCCCGATTGTCGATACGTGGTGGCAGACCGAAACGGGTGGTATCTTGATCTCGCCTTTACCGGGCGCAATTGATCTCAAACCGGGTTCCGCGACGCTGCCTTTCTTTGGTATTAAAGCAGCGATTGTCGATGCCGACGGCAAGGTTCAAGAGGGCGCGTGCGAGGGCAATCTCGTCATGCTCGATTCGTGGCCAGGGCAGGCGCGCACGCTTTACGGCAATCATGACCGCTTCATGGAGACCTACTTCTCGACCTACGCCAATATGTATTTCGCTGGTGATGGCTGCCGGCGTGACGAAGACGGTTATTATTGGATCACCGGTCGGGTCGATGATGTGATCAATGTGTCCGGTCATCGCATGGGCACAGCGGAAGTCGAATCGGCACTGGTCGCCCATGAAGATGTGTCGGAGGCGGCGGTTGTTGGTTATCCGCATGAAATCAAAGGCCAGGGTATCTATGCCTATGTGACCCTCACCGCGGGGATCGAACCGACAGAAGACTTGCGCAAAGAACTGGTTGGTTGGGTCCGGACAGAAATCGGCCCAATTGCCTCACCGGATCTCATTCAATGGGCGCCGAGTTTGCCGAAAACGCGGTCCGGTAAAATCATGCGGCGGATCTTGCGCAAAATTGCCGAAAACGACTTTAGCCAATTAGGCGACACGTCGACACTGGCCGACCCGGCCGTGGTTGATGATCTCATCGAAAACCGGATGAACCGTGCATGAACACTGACCAGGCGCGCGAGCGTTGGGCCTTGGTAACGGGCGCTTCGGCGGGGATTGGCACAGCTTTCGCGCGCGATCTGGCGGCCAGGGGCTTTAATGTGGTTTTGGTGGCGCGTCGCGCCGAGCGGCTCAACCAACTTGGCGCTGAGCTTGAAGATCAACATGGCATTAAAACCCTAGTTGCCGCGGTGGACCTCTCTCAAGGTGGCGCGCGCGAACGCCTGTTCAAGGCGACAGAGGCGCAAAATATTCAAATAGAAATGCTCGTGAATAATGCCGGTTTTGGTATTGACAAGGGGTATACGGAGCAAGAACTCGATGACCAAGCGGCGATGTTGCAGGTGCTGGTCACAACGGTCGCCCAAACGTGCCGCCTTTATTTACCAGGCATGGTGGCACGCGGTCATGGGCGGATCATCAATGTGGCGTCGATGGCGGGTGTCATGCCGACGATTATCGGCCAGAGCCTTTACGGGGCGTGCAAATCGTTTGTCATCAAGCTGTCAGAGAATCTGCATCTTGAATATGGGGATAAGGGAATCAATGTGACCGCGGTTTGCCCCGGTCTGACGCGTACGGAGTTTTTTGGTCCCGCCAATATGGAAGACGATGTTAAAGATGTTGGGGATTTTGCTTGGTCGGAACCTGAGGAGATTGCGGCGTTGGGGATTGAGGCGGTGACGGCGGGCGAGCCACTTGCTCTGCCCAAAGGGTTTTACCGAACCTATGCTCGAATTGTTGGCCTGTTGCCGCGATGGGTTCAATATTGGATGGTACGTAAATTCAACAAAACCGCATCCGGAACGAACCCCCATTAGCATATAGAGAGGGAGAGCTATGACTGAGAGAGAGCAACGCTGGGCTCTGATCACCGGGGCGTCAGCCGGGATCGGTGAAGAATGTGCCAATGTCTTTGCGCAGAATGGGTTCAATGTGGTTTTGGTGGCCCGGCGCGAAGACCGCTTGCGCAAACACGCCAATTGGTTGGAGAGTAAATATGGCGTTGAAACTCATGTGATCCAAGCGGATTTGGAAAAAGCTGATGCCTGTCATGCGGTTTTTGATGAGACAGAACGCATGGGGTTAGAGATTTCGGCGCTGGTCAATAATGCCGGTTACGGGGTGCCAGGACATTTTTCGGCTTCGGAATGGGCCCATCATGAAGCTTCGATTGAACTGATGGTCACGGCCGTGTGTCGCCTCACCTATCTTTATCTCGCCAAAATGAAAGAGCACCATTATGGACGGATCATCAATGTGGCGTCTTTAGCAGCTCTTGTACCCGGCAGCGCAGGTCATACGCTCTACGGGGCGCAGAAGGCGTTCCTGGTCAAATTTTCGCAAAGTCTGTGGGCGGAGAATTATGGCTCTGGCGTTCATGTGTCGGCGCTGTGCCCCGGGTTCACCTATAGTGAGTTTCACGATGTCATTGGGGTACGTGAGCAGATGAGCGAACTGCCAAAATTCATGTGGATGGACGCCAAGACCGTGGCTGAGCAAGGTTTTCAGGCGGTGATGGACAACAAGCCGGTCTATGTCAATGGCCGCTGGAACAAGTTTGTCGCCTGGATGGCGCGCCATCTGCCACCGTCTTTGATAGAGGCAATTATTCGCCGCCAGTCAGCCAAAGTGAGGCGGCAGGAGGTTTGAAGGCCATCCTTCGATGCGCCGACAATGTGGCCCAAATGCTTCTCATTTGACCTCGGTCAAGTTGTCATCGTGAAAATCGAGCCATACTCGTGTCGTGTTGGTACTGAGGAGGCAATGATGGTTCACACACCGCATGAACTGGCGGAAGAGTTTCCGGGCGATGTGGATAAAATCCACAATTTGAAGGCCAGCGATGCGCATTTTGCGCGTCTGGCGGATGAATATCATGACGTCAATCGGGAAATTCATCGTTTGGAGACCCGGGTCGAAGCGGCCAGCGAATTTCACGAAGAAGATTTACGCAAAAAACGCATGCATCTGAAGGATGAGATTGCAGGTTTTTTGGCGCGATCTTGAGAGATTGTGCCCTTGTTAAACCAAGACCGTCTTGACCACAATGTCATTTTCAAGCGTGCGGTGAACCGGGCAGCGGTCAGCAATTTCTAACAATCGCGCGCGTTGACCTTCGTCAAGATCGCCAACAAGCGTGATTTCTCTTTCGATAATATCAAGCAGCTTGTCCGTATCGGGACAATCAGCGCTATCGGCACAATGGTCTCGGCGATGGCTAAGATCAACGATGAGATCCTCCAGCGGCCATTTTTTGTGATTGGCATACATGCGGATGGTCATGGAGGTGCAGGTGCCGAGCGATGTCAGAAGAAACTCATAAGGGTCGGGCCCGAGATTGTCGCCGCCGACTTTTAAAGGTTCATCGGCATAGAGGGTGTGATCATCGGTTTCGATGCGGCGCAGGAATTTGTGGTTTTCTTCATGCACACGCACATGGCCTTTCGCGGGGCGGACCTGTGTGGCCTCGCCCTCATGGGCTTGCGGTAAATAGCGCGCCGCCCAGATGGCGATCTGTTCGGCGACATATTCAGCGTCGGCCTTTCTCGTTAAGAGATGATCGGCGGTGTCCAAGGAGATGAAACTCTTTGGGTGTTTAGCTTTTTCGAAGATCGATTTCGCTTCATCAATGGACACCGTGGCGTCGCCAGGGGCATGCATGACCAACAGCGCGCGCTTTAGTTTGCTGATGGTCGCGTCCAGAGAGTGCGTGTTTAGATCGTCTAAGAATTGTTTTTTGATTTTAAATGGCCGTCCGGCGAGGCTCACTTCTGCCTCACCGTGGACCTCGATCTGTTCACGATGAGCGTGGAATTGATCGATGACATGGTCGGGACTGCTCGGCGCACCGATGGTGACCACAGCTTTGCTTTCTTCGATGCGCGGTGCGGCGGCCAGAACCGCAGCGCCGCCTAAGCTATGGCCGACCAAGAGCGTTGGCGCTTCGTAGTGTTCGCGCAGATAATCCGCCGCGCTGACCAAATCGTCGACATTGGAGGAGAAGTTGGTATTGGCAAAATCGCCTTCGCTGTGACCCAAGCCAGTAAAATCGAAACGCAAAACACCGAACCCTCGTTCAGCTAAACGCCGGGCAATACGCGACGCCGCGGCGATGTCTTTGCTGCACGAAAAGCAATGAGCGAAAAGCGCGAAGGCTTTCGGTTTTTCTGACGGCAATTCGAGCGCACCCGCTAGAACCTCGCCTGCCTGATTGGTAAACTCAATTTTTTGTCGTTGTGCAGCCATGTCTTTTCCTTCGCCTGTTTTGGCAAAATGGGGTGCGGAGTGCTCATGCTCAAGAGGGGCGGGCATCACAAGTCTGTGTTAGCAGTGACCCCAATCGTCGACATCTTTTGAGTTACCCGGCGAAAGGCCAAGCACTTCGCCCTCGGTGGTGCAGCCGAGGCCGAGGACCGTGCGATTGGCGTAGTTGAAATAGGCCGTGACCTGATTAATTTCCAGGATCTCACCGTCATCTAATCCGGCAGCCCGCAGAGCCTTTATATCGTGCTCGGTGAGCTCTGATGGTGCGCGGGTTAGTCTTGCGGCGTGAAGAAGGGCAGCTTGCTGGCGTGGATCGAACGGGCCGGTCAATACTTGTTCGGTTTTCAAGGCTTCAATGATCGCGTCGGCTTTGACATCGTCATTGACTAGACGTCGTAGACCGGCGCTGTGATGCTCAACGCAATACGCACATTGATTGAGCACCGAAACCCAGGTCCCGATCACCTCTAAAAACCATTTAGGCAGTGTGTTGTGCGGGTGATGCAGCACGGCTTTGTAAAGCGCCATATGACCTTCGAGCGTGTGCGGCCGCAATGAATGAGAGGCGAGCACGTTGTCGATCTGGCCGTCGGGCCCGGCCACGCGGTCATAGACTTTTTTCAAGCGGTCGGTGGCGTCCTCCGCGCTGATGGTTTCAATCCACATGGGTTTATTCCTTTACGGCTGCATCGGTGTCGGACCCGACAAAGGCGGCCAGTGCTCCGAGCGCGATCAATATCGATCCGCTGATATAATTGCTGACTTTTGCTATGCGCGGGTTTCTGCGCAGAAAAGAAGACGCGCTGCCGGCCAGGAGCGCCCACAGCCCATCGCAAAAAATGGCGAGTGTGATAAATGTTCCACCTAGGATCAAAATCTGTGATGCGACGGCCCCTCGCGCGGGTTCGATAAATTGAGGCAGAAAAGCCAGAAAGAAAAGAGCCGTTTTCGGATTAAATAAATTGACCAGGAACCCTTCGCGAAACAACCGCCAATGTGCTTTGTCGGCTGTGACTTGCGGGGGCATGAGGGTTTCGCGCGCCAGCAAATGCCGAATGCCGAGATAGATTAAATAGGCGGCGCCCAGATATTTGACGAAGGCAAAGGCGAAGGCGGATGAAACCAGGATTGCCGATAAGCCGAAAGCCGCAGCGGCAATATGAACGGCTGCCCCGCATTGAACGCCGAGCACGGACACCAGGCCCGCGGTTCGTCCTTGGGCGAGGCTACGGGCGACAATGTAAAAAACCGCCGGACCGGGGATCAGCAGGAACACTAGGCTTGCGCCTACGAATATAAGGAGGGTCGCGATGTCGGGCATGGGTTGCGGCTTTCGTGTGGTCAATAATGGCTTAGAAATCAACGCAGACACCGCTTTTTTCCCAATCGCCATAACGGGTGGGTTCCGGGCCCTTGCGGCCTTTGTGTTCTGTCGCCAAAGTTTCTGTTTCGGCTGCGGAACGGCGTGCGTCAGCCTCTTTTAGAGCGCGCTGAGCAGTGGGTGGCAAGTCTTCGAAACGTTTCTTTGATGCTGATTGTGGTGTTTGTGGCGCGTTTGTCATTAGGCTTTCTGCGGTTCTGCTGGAGTGGTCGCTTGAATGGCATCGATCACCCCCTAAATAAGACAAAACCACTGTGAAACGAAGACACAATTTCTCGATAGGTATCTGACTTTATGGGATATGGACGAACGGCGATCCTCCTAGCGGCTTTAACGGCGTTGTTTCTATTTGTCGGGTATATGATCGCTGGCGAGGGCGGCATGATGATCGCCCTCATGGTGGCCATTGCCATGAATGTTTTTTCCTATTGGAACTCCGATAAATTAGTGTTGCGCATGTATGGCGCCAAAGCGGTCAATGAAACGACAGCGCCTGACTATGTGCGCATCGTGCGGCGGCTTTCAGAAAATGCCGGCCTGCCGATGCCTGCGACCTATATTATGGATAATCCGCAGCCCAATGCCTTTGCGACCGGGCGCGACCCGGCCCATGCAGCGGTAGCAGCGACCACGGGCTTGCTCGAGGCGATGACATCGCAAGAGATCGCAGGTGTTATGGCCCATGAACTCGCTCATATCAAAAACTGCGATACGCTGACCATGACGATTACGGCGACGCTGGCCGGGGCGCTTTCCATGCTGGCGAACTTTGCCCTGTTCTTTGGCCGTGGCCGCAACGGCCCGGGTGGTTTTGTGGGGACCCTGGCGATTGCCATTCTGGCGCCGATGGCGGCGGGTCTTGTACAATTTGCTATTAGCCGCTCGCGCGAGTTTCAGGCCGACAAAATGGGGGCTGAGATTTGCGGGCGACCTTTATGGCTCGCCTCGGCGCTTGAAAAATTAGAGCGCGGGTCCATTCAGATCGACAATCGCCAGGCCGAAGACCATCCAGCAACCGCCCATATGTTCATTGTCAATCCGCTTCATGGCGGCAATATGCGCAAGCTCTTTTCAACTCACCCCAGCACGCAAGACCGTGTCGACCGTTTGCACGAGCTTGCCCGCGCCCAATCGCAGGCGACGCGCCCTGGTGGGGTTTGGGGTTAAGTCTTTTGGGGAAATATGGCATATCCGCCCACTCCCCCTGCCCAACCACCCCTAGGGTATCCTTATCTGGTGGTTGGGCAGGGGGAGTGGGCGGCGCAGGCGGTTTCGACGGATGTCGAAATTATTCCAAGCCATTTCCTGCTCGCGCTTTCTGGGCATTCTCTCTAGAACCATCCAAACTTTTGACCGTTCTTGAAAGAAACTAGATGCAAGGTTTGGATGCGCGGCGTGTGGCGCTCGATATTTTGGAAGATGTGCTTGATCGGCAGCGTGCACTCGATGATGCCTTAGCCCAAGCTAATGATGGTAAGGCGCGTAAATTTGACCCTCGCGACCGGGCTTTTGTTCGGGTGCTGGTGACGATGACGTTGAGGCGGTTGGGCGAGATCGATGCCGTCATCAGTCAATTTCTTGCAAAGCCTCTGCCCAAAAAGGCTCAACGGGCAAAACATATTCTGCAACTGGGAGCGGCCCAGGTCCTGTTTTTGGATGTGGCGGCCCATGCGGCTGTGACCACGAGTGTTGCCCTGTCAAAACAAGACAATACTTCTCGACCCTTCAGTAAGCTGATCAATGCAGTGATGCGGCGGGTAAGCGAACTGACATACGAACTTGATGCCAAAGAAGCCGCGTCTCTAAACACACCGAATTGGCTTTTAGATTCTTGGACGCGTGCCTATGGTGAAGACAAAGCAATTGCCATTGCCCAAGCTCATTGCGTGACACCGCCCCTTGATCTGTCGGTTCGAGATGATGCCGCTGGTTGGGCGGAACGGTTGAGTGGCACCGTGTTGCCAAACGGTTCGGTACGCCTGCCGCAGGCGACAGATGTTGCTAAACTGGATGGCTTTGCCGAGGGGGCATGGTGGGTTCAAGATGCCGCGGCTACGCTGCCGATTCGGTTGCTGGGAATAAGTGAAGGTGACCGTGTTTTGGACCTCTGCGCGGCGCCGGGTGGGAAGACCTTGCAGCTGGCGGCGCTAGGCGCGCAGGTGACAGCCATTGATCGATCTGCGCCACGGCTTAAGCGGGTCGAAGAAAATCTCAAAAGGGTCGGGCTTGAGGCTGAGATCCTATGCGCCGACGTGGCAGCCTATGAACCCGAAGCGCTGTTTCCCTTCATCTTGCTTGATGCGCCTTGCTCGGCTACCGGGACGATAAGGCGCCATCCGGATGTGCCCTTTACGAAATCCCCAAAGGATGTCGTTGACGTGGTGGCGGTTCAAAGCCGATTGCTTGATGCGGCCTTTGCCATGTTGGCGCCGGGTGGACAATTAGTTTATTGCGTTTGCTCGCTGGAGCAAGCCGAAGGGGAAGCGCAGATAGAAGATTTTCTGGCGCGCCAGCCTCAAGGTCAATTTGACGCTATCTCTGTTGACGAGAGCCCTGACCTCAAAGAATTTGTGAGCGCTGCGGGAACCTTGCGTACTTTACCATGTTGTTGGCCAGAGCGAGGGGGTCTCGATGGCTTCTTCGCGGCGCGGTTAACTAAATCGAAATAAGCCTCCTCCCCTTCGCCCTTTCAGCGCCATTGTTTGGTCACGATTGTCGGGTGCTATGCACTCAGAATCGTGGATCTAGTTTTAAGGGAGAAAGATCGTGGATTACGGAATTTCGATTAAAAGAGTGGCGGCTAGCGCCTTTGTGGCTGTCGGTCTTACCTTGTCAGGCTGTGCAACTGATTTGAGTGGCGGTTCTTATTCCCGTGCCAATGTTGGTGATGTCCAGCATGTTACTCGCGGAACTGTTGTCAGCGTTCGTTATGTCAAAATTGAAGGTACGAAATCTGGCATCGGTGCTGCTACCGGTGCAGTGCTTGGTGGTGCGGCTGGATCAGAAATTGGCGAAGGTGATGCGGCTCGTGTTGCCGGTGTGCTTGGTGGTGCGGTTCTCGGTGGCTTGCTTGGTTCTGCGGCTGAAAAGGGTGTTACTCAATCCCAAGGTTATGAATATGTCATTCGCAAGCCCAATGGTGACTTGGTCACCATCGTTCAGGGTGCGGATGGGCCCGCCATTCAGGCTGGAACACCGGTTATGATTGTCCATGGCCAGCGCGCGCGTGTGGTTCCAGACACTTCCTATTATTGATCCCCAACATCTTTTGTTGGTAACTTCGGGCGGGTGACGTTTCACCCGCCTTTTTTGCGCGCGGATTGCTTGAACGGACCAATCGCCGATGATAAGCAAGGCTGGTACCTGTTCGGGGTGACCGAACTGCCCAAGCCAGTTGGAAGATATTATATGGCAAGTGGCTTCAAGCCAGAACATGTCAAGATCGCCCCCTCCATTTTATCTGCGGATTTCGCCGCGTTGGGCCAGGAGGTGCGCGATATTTCTGCAGCCGGGGCTGACTACATCCATATCGATGTTATGGACGGGCACTTTGTTCCCAACATCACTATCGGTCCGAGCGTGATCAAGGCCTTGAATCCGCATAGTCAGCAGCCGTTCGATGTTCATTTGATGATCGCACCAGTAGATCCTTATATTGAGGCGTTTATCGATGCTGGGGCTGACATCATATCGGTGCATCCGGAAGCAAGCCCCCATGTTCACCGCACATTGCAAGCGATCAAAGGTGCAGGCGTTAAGGCGGGTCTGGTGCTCAATCCAGGAACACCGGCTTCTTTTGTCGATCCAGTGATCGATATGGTCGACCTTATTTTGGTGATGAGCGTTAATCCAGGTTTCGGTGGACAATCCTTTATCGAAAGTCAGCTGCGTAAGATTGAAGACCTACGCGCACGTATTACCCAATCGGGTCGTGCGATTGAGTTGGAAGTTGATGGCGGCGTAAATTTTGACAATGCAGCCAAGATTGTTGCTGCCGGTGCAGATGTTCTGGTCGCCGGAACGGCGAGCTTTAAGGGCGGCCAAGAACAGTATGCGGAGAATATTCGCCGTCTTCGTGGCGCTTGATTGAGTGGGGAAGGCGGGGTGACGACGCACACCGAACAACGGGTTTCTGAAATCGCCGGGGCGGCCTCTCGGTCGCTATTCCACTCGCTGAGACGGCGTTACTTTCGCACATGGTATTACAATTGGCGCTTGCGGGGCCCCGTACCTGACCGGGTAGAATTTTCTCCGAAGCCCGAACGCACGCCTCAATCCAGTATCGCTGACCAAATCCTGCAAGGGCGATATGTGCTGCCTGGCGGACAAGTGCGGATGACCGGCGGCACACCGTGGGAAGCAGAAGTGCCTAACCGCCAATGGGATGGAGCGCTTCATGGCTTTCGCTGGATGTCTCATTTTCAAGCGCGCCCTGGAGAAGACACATCACGCCACGCTCGTTGGCTGATCACGACCTGGCTTAATAAATATCGCCGCTGTACGGGGCTTGCTTGGGAGCCTCATATCATTGCGCACCGTCTGGTCTCCTGGGCAACCAATTGGGAAATGATTTCACAGGGAGCGGACCTTATTTGGCGCAGCTCCATTTTACGCCACATGGAACGCCAAGCCCGTCATTTGCGACGCACGGTCAAAATGGCGCCCGAGGGATTGCCGCGCTTTGACGCCGCGCTTGGTTTAGTGATGAGTGGGCTTATTTTCCCCGAGGCGCGTCGGCGCGTCGACAAAGGGTTGTCCCTGTTAGACCGGGAAATGTCAGCACAGATTTTGGCCGATGGTGGCCACGTTACGCGGTCGCCGGAAATTTTGCTGGAAACTTTACTAGGGCTTCTCACCTTGCGTGAGGCGTTGATGGCGCTCGGTCAGCATGTGCCGGAACGCTTGAGTATTGCGATAGACCGGATGGCGCCGGCGCTTGATTTCTTCTGCATGGGCGATGGCCGGTTCGGCCTTTTTAATGGCAGCCATGAGGGTGATCCTCTGGCGATCAAGCGGGCGCTCGCGGGCGGTACGATTGGCGGTAGCCCTGTGACGCAGATGCCCTATATGGGTTTTAATCGAATGACCGCCAAAAAAACTGTGGTGCTGGTCGATACCGGTGGCCCGCCGCCAGCGCCCTTTAATCAGATGGCCCATGCGGGTTGCCTGTCTTTTGAAATGAGCGTGGCTAAATATCGGATGGTCACGAATTGTGGGGCGATTGCGGTCCAGGGTCCTGAATGGAGCCAAGCCATGCGTGCGACGTCCGCCCATTCGACCTTGGCGATTGATCAAGTTTCAAGTGGGGCCTTTCTCGATACGGGATTTGCTGAAAGGTTGTTTGGCCCGCGTTTGGTCGGCAAGCCCGATCATGTTGAAGCCACCCGTCATGAAAAGGAAGAAGGTGTATGGCTCGACATGACCCATGATGGGTTTGTTGAAGATTATGGGCTCAAACATGAACGCCGACTTTATCTCGATGCCAGCGGTAATGACCTGCGCGGTGAGGATGTTCTGATACTGGTTGATGAAGCGCAAGGGCCAACAATTGGCCGAGAAGTTCAAATACGGTTTCACCTCCACCCGGACTTGCGGACCTCTTTGGCTCAAGACCGGTCGAATGTGTTGCTCGTGTTGCCCAACAAGTCGGGCTGGAAATTTCGCGCTGCGGGCGGTGAGATTTCCCTGGAAGATAGTGTCTATGCCGGTGATGGGCGGTCGGTAAAGCGTTGCAAGCAGATTGTCGTGAGCGCCAAAGACCTTGCCCAGGGAGCTAAAATCAATTGGGCTTTCAAGCGCTTAGAGAGTGAATAGGGTTGAGGATAATTTGTCTCGCTTGAGCCTCTTTTAGCTGGTGACTTTTCATGCTATCGCAGCGCCCTGATTCCGACTTCCCACAAAGAAAGCCTGTAACTCATGAGCGAGCCGATCAAGCGAGCCCTCCTTTCCGTTTCCGATAAATCCGGCCTGGTGCCGTTTGCGCAAGTCTTGGCCAAACACGGTGTTGAACTTTTATCCACCGGTGGCACGGCGCGGGCGTTGA
This sequence comes from Alphaproteobacteria bacterium, assembly GCA_021774955.1. GTDB lineage: Bacteria > Pseudomonadota > Alphaproteobacteria > M2410 > M2410 > JAJFIN01. The sequence continues at coordinate 17,757 of JAJFIN010000437.1, forward strand.
AAGAAGCAGGGCTCGAGGTGATCGATGTTTCTGATTATACCGGCTTCCCGGAAATGATGGATGGCCGAGTAAAAACGTTACACCCCAAAGTTCATGGCGGCCTGCTCGCGGTGCGTAATAACGCCGACCATCTCGAAGCGATGAAGACGCATGATATTGGTCCGATTGATCTGGTGGTGGTCAATCTCTATCCGTTTGAAGAAACGGTTGCCAAGGGTGGCGATTACGACAGCTGCATTGAGAACATTGATATTGGTGGTCCAGCGATGATCCGCTCGGCGGCAAAGAACCATGCCTTTGTCACCATCGTTGTCGATGTCGAAGATTATGATCGTGTGCTGAGCGATATGGAAGCTCATAATGGCGCGACGGCTATGGACACGAGGAAAAACCTAGCGGCAAAAGCTTACGCCCGCACGGGCGCTTATGATGCGGCGATCAGTTCCTGGTTTGCCGAACAGGTGGATACCTTTGCGCCGGAACGCCGCGCCTTTGCCGGAACGCTTCGCCAGACCTTGCGCTACGGCGAAAACCCACATCAACAGGCGGCATTCTATGTCACGGGCGATGCCCGGCCTGGTGTTGCTTCAGCACGCCAGCTTCAAGGCAAAGAGCTTTCTTATAACAATATCAACGATACCGATGCGGCGTTTGAACTGGTGGGTGAATTTGACCCGGCTCAAGGGCCGGCGGTGGCAATTATCAAACATGCAAACCCCTGCGGTGTTGCGAGAGGCGTGACGCTCACAGAAGCCTATAAAAAAGCACTGGCGTGCGATTCTGTGAGTGCTTTCGGGGGCATCATCGCACTTAATTCATCTCTCGATGAGACGACGGCACAAGAGATCGCCAAGATCTTCACCGAAGTGATTATTGCTCCCGATGCCGATGAGGCCGCACAAGCCGTGATCGCGCAGAAGAAAAACTTGCGCCTTCTGTTGACTGGCGGCCTGCCGGATCCCGTGGCTGAGGGCTTGACCGTTCGCACCGTGGCGGGCGGCTATCTCGTGCAAAATCGCGATGCCGGAAAGATTGGTCGAGATGATCTCAAGGTGGTTACGAAAAGGACGCCTACGGAGCAAGAGTTCGAAGACCTGCTGTTCGCGTTCACCATTGCTAAACATGTAAAATCAAACACTATTGTCTATGCCAAAGACGGGGCAACAGTGGGTATTGGGGCTGGGCAAATGAGCCGGATCGATTCCGCCCGGATTGCCGCCTGCAAAGCCCAGGACGCGGCGGAAACCTTGGGATTGGCCGCGCCTTTGACGATAGGGTCGGCGGTCGCGTCTGACGCGTTTTTCCCGTTTGCCGATGGGCTTCTGGCCGCGGCCGAAGCGGGTGCGACATCGGTCATCCAGCCCGGCGGCTCGATCCGCGATGATGAAGTGATCGCGACGGCTGATGAGGTCGGCCTCGCCATGGTCTTCACCGGCATGCGGCACTTTAAGCATTAATGAGAAGAAGCTTTTTCGATTCTTGTCATTCCGCGACTTGGTCGCGGAATCCATCTGACTCACAATCTTCCGTAGACCCCGCGATCAAGTCGCGGGGTGACGAGGGTGAAAATGGGACTTAATTCTCCCCCCGCCAAATGCGATAACTTCTATTCTCCGCTTGCAGATCAACTTTTTTGAAGCTCGCTTCCAGTAATCTTTGCGCAGGCGTCGCGCGTTGAACCACGATCAGCAGTGCGCCTTTTTTAGTGAGGTGATCTGGAGCCTTCACACACAGGTCTTCCAAAATGTCGAAGGTTTGGGACTTACCGCTGTGGAGTGGTGGGTTTGAGATGATGAGATCGAATTTGGGTAGCGCCGCGCAGAGTTTGTTATCGTTAATCAGTTTCGCATCCGGAACATTTCCACACGCAGCTTCGAGCGCCAAGCGGTCATTGTCTAAAATACTGAGAGCGGTTCTTGGTTTGGTCAAGCGAACGGCGGCGGCAATGACACCGGTACCGCAAGCAAAGTCGAGCACGCAGGCTTCATCCTTGAGGGTTGGAAAGTTTTCCAACAATAACGCCGTGCCCGGATCAAGTATGCCCTTGGCAAACAGACCGGGATAGGAGACGAGGGGAATGTCGCCTTGTGGTGTGGTGATCATGTTTACTTGTTTCCATGCGCTGAATGGTGCGCGCGGTTTTTCTTGCGTGGCGCGTGCCTGCCACAGACGGGAATGATGTTTTGTTGCGATTGCCTCGCTTTGATCGAACAAGGGCGCGAGACGTTTCCCCGCCGATTTAATACCTTCATCATTGGCACCAAAAAGATAGAGGGAACCGTCATCGGTGAGCATGGAACGGACCGCGTGAAGTGTCAGCGTCAATTCATCATTCGAACGGGGCAACCTCACGAGTGCTGTTTTGTAGGGGCCGCCTTGCGGCCAGGGTGTTGGGGATCGGCCCTCTGTGAAGCGCCGGTCCCAGCGCTGCCATTCCTGTTTAACTTCATCAAGGGCGCGGCCAAGATGAGGTGTTGGATCGCTGACTAACAGAACAGGGCCTTCCACCGGCGTATGGGCAAGATGGTCAGTCATGATCTGTGCGGCTCGGCGATCGTGATCGGCGCTTGTCATGTCTTTGTCTCAGCAATGACGATCAAGCCGTCCCGAATTTCGACGGGGATGGGGATAAGGTTTTTGCCTTTGCACGGACCCTCGACGCAGTGGCCCGATTGGGGATCGAATTCCGCCCCATGCGAGCCACAGAGAAGCCGTTCTTTGTTGGCGGTGAAAAACCTGTTTTCAACAAAGTCGAGCGGGTGGCGGGCGTGCGGACATTGGTTGACATAGGCGTGCAGCTCACCTTCTTGCCGGACGACAAACATAGCAAATTGCATCGGCCCGTCAGAAAAACGAAATCCGCGCCCCGCATTGTCCAAGATTTCATCGGCGCGGCAAAGCGCAAGGCCAGGGGCAGGTGCTGCGGGGAGGAGATGCCATGTCATCCGGTCAAGTCCAGGCGTTCACAGGTTTCACGGCGCTTTCTTCAACCCGCCCATTTTGCAAACGAGCTTCCATTGGGCGGGTGAAACCGGCGCCACGGAGAGGCGCGAATGTTTGACGAGCGGCATTTCGGCGAGTTTGGGTTCGGCTTTGACTTGGGCGAGCGTCACCGGCTCGGGCACGGGCATCACCGCTTCGACATCGACCATGCCGAAATATTTCTTCGGGTCGGTGTGGTCGGGATAATGTTCTTTGATCACGCGGACAATGCCGACGATCTGTTTTTCGTTGACCGAGTGATAGAAGAAGCCGAGATCGCCGATCTTCATGGCTTTCATATTATTGTTGGCTTGATAGTTTCGGACACCGTCCCAGTGCTCACCCTTCTTGCCGCGCTTGACCTGTTGGTCCCAAGACCACGTGCCGGGTTCAGATTTAAATAGCCAATAGGCCATGCATTTTTCTCCTCGCGCGTGAGTAATTTAAGCGGGTGAATTGATCAGCCAGTTAAAAGGGTGGATGTCGACATTGGCGAAAAGACCAGCCTTGGCATAAGGGTCACTCGCCGCCCATTCCTCAACCTCGGCTTTGCTGTCTGCCTCAACGATAATCAGGCTGCCGATCATTGTACCGTCCTCATCAAGATACGGGCCGCCAACTTTAATCGGCAGTTTGCTATCGGCGACATGAGCAAGATGGGCCTCACGGTTGGCCTGTCTTAGGCCGACGCTGTCTGGTTTGTCGGTGCAATAGAGAAGAAAGTGCATTGGGGTCCGTTTTGTTTGGGGTGGAAGGGCGTTGAATGGGCAGCACAATAGTCAAGGATTGATGGCGATGCTAGGGGCTCAAACCTCACTTTTGAAGGGCCGGTTTAAAAGGTCGATAATGGCTTTGTCTAAACTTTTTTCGCCGGAGATGATGGCGTCGACGGCTTCGGCGATGGGCATTTCGATGTTGTGTTTTTTGGCCAGCGCGACAACGGCTTGGGCGGAGTAGACGCCTTCGGTGACCGAGTTGCGGGCGCCGAGGATGTTGTCGAGACTTCGGCCTTGGCCAAGCGCAAAGCCCAGCGACATGTTGCGCGATTGCTTTGAATTGCAGGTCAGCACCAGGTCACCGAGACCGGAAAGGCCGCCCATGGTTTCACGTTTTGCGCCCATGGCCACGCCGAGGCGCACTAGTTCGGCAAAGCCGCGCGTGGTGAGTGCTGCGCGAGCGCTTTCGCCAAAGTGTTTGCCTTCGACAATACCGCAAGCAATGGCCAGCACGTTTTTGACCGAGCCGCCGAGTTCAGCGCCGATCGGATCGTCGCTTAAATAGGGCCGGAAGGTAGCGAGACCGACGACTTGTTGTAGTTGTGCGCCGAGCGCCGCGTCAGAGCAGGCGAGCGTCACCGCGGTTGGCATGCCCATGGCAACGTCAGCGGCAAAGCTCGGACCCGATAGGATCGCTTGGGGGTATTCAGGCGCCACTTCGCCGATCACTTCAGTCATCATTTTAAGCGTACCGCGCTCAATGCCCTTGGAGCAGATGATGAGGGGCACGGGCTTGTCCATATTGGTCGCGAGATCTTTCATGACCGCGCGCGCATGCTGGGCTGGGGCGACAAACAGGATGGCCTCGACATCGTGAAGATCGGCATAATCATTAGTGGCGGTGACGTTCTTCTCGACCTCGATACCGGGCAGGTAGAGATCGTTGAGGCGGGTGGCGCTGATCGATTTAACGACCTCTTCCTCGCGCGCCCATAGGCTTACCGCGCGTTCTTCATCGCCGGCGCGGGCCGCAACACAGGCCAAAGCGGTCCCCCAAGCGCCCGCGCCGACTACACCAATTCTTTTCATATTTGCCTCGGCTGTTGCGATGCGACTGAGAATAGTGAATCAATCGTTGATTGTTCACGGATGGGTTTTTATTGTCAGTTCATGGACGCAGGTTTTAAGAAAAATGCGTAAGGAAGACAAGATAATCAAAGCCATAGTGGCGGCGGCGCGTCAGCGCTTCACTCATTATGGCTTCGGCAAGACGACCATGGCTGAGGTTGCGCGTGACTGCAATATGTCACCGGGTAATCTTTATCGTTATTTCCCAGGTAAGCTAGATATTGCCGCGGAAATCGCCCGCGAAACGTCGGAAGCCCAATTTGCTGAGCTTGAAAAGATCTTGGTCTGCCCGGATCTGAGTGCGGCGGAGAAATTACGGCTCTATCATTTTGAAGAAATGCGGCTGACTTATCATACACTGGAGACTAGCGAAAAATTGTTTGAGATGGCCCTCCATATCCGCAATGAACGGCCGGACTTTGCCAGTGAAAGCTTGGCGCAGGAGCGGGAATTACTGGTGAAATTTCTAAAACTGGGTGTCGAGAGCGGCGAGTTTATCTGTTCAGACCCGAGTTTTGCCGCTGAGACCATGCAGTCGGCGACGATGAAATTCAAATATCCGCAGCTTTTTTCTAATCTGACACTCGCCCAATTGGAGCGTGAGCTAGATGGCGTCCTCCAACTAATTTTAGCGGGGCTTCAAAATATTGATGTCAAAGAACATGTAGAATTTCCAAAATCTGTTATTAAATTCGAGCGGATGCAATAAGGACGATTGCCCCTGCGTATTAAGGGAACTCCAATTATGAAACCTGTTTCTTCTGAAAACTCTTCACACATTGTCGCTTCGGTTGAAGAACTTGAAGCGCTTTATGGCTTGCCATCGCAGCCGGCTTTGGACAAAGAGATCGAACATATTTCAGATCATTATCGTGCGTTCATTGAAAAGGCACCGTTTGTTGTTGTCGCGACCAGCGGTCCGGAAGGACTTGACTGTTCTCCGCGTGGTGATCCGGCTGGTTTCGTCCGTATACGCGATGACAAGACCGTTCTTCTGCCAGACCGGCGCGGCAATAATCGCCTCGATACTTTGAGGAATATTGTGCGCGACCCACGCATCTCACTGTTGTTTCTGATCCCGGGTATTGGCGAGACGTTGCGAATTAATGGCCGGGCAGAGATCAATACCGACCCAGCACTATGTGAAAGTTTTCTGATGCAGGGAAAAGAACCTAAGAGCGTCGTGGTCGTTCATGTTGAGCGGATTTATTTTCAGTGTCAAAAGGCATTGGCTCGGTCGCGGCTGTGGGCCCCAGATGCGCAGATCTCGCGCACCGATCTGCCGAGCACGGGAACAATGGTTCGGGCGCTTTTGGGCGAGGATTTTGATGGTGAAAGCTATGATCGCAATTACCCCGAGCACATGAAGAAAACGATTTATTAGAGCTGTTGAGCAATCTCTCAGTCTAAAACAACCCCAATTTGGTCATCGGTCACATTCTTCTAAGCCTCTGATAAATAATAGATATTTCCCTCTATTATGGGAAACATGTTGCACTGCATCAAAAACAGTGAATAAAAACGTAAATATTCATTGTTTTTCACTCGGGACCACCCTATATCCAATCTCAGCGACACAAAAAGAAGAATGAAAGGAGACGATCATGAGCAAATTTTTAGAAGGCCCCCACAAGGCTGCAGCAATGACGCGTCTTGGCGATGCAGTTTCAGTAGCGATGACAGGGATCTTTTATGGTTCTTACGGGCTGATTTTTGGTGCATTTGCTGCTGGCATTTACCCGCTGGTCTAACACAAAAAAATCCAGGGACCGTTTCGGCTCACACCTCCCCTAATGCACCCAGCGTATTGACCCCCCTTGATGCGCTCTTTGTGAGACCGACGGAACCGGATGAAGTGCCCACATCCAATCTGGGCCTTCGGTCAAGCCCCGGCTTTTGCCGGGGCTTTTCCTTTGCCATGTGGATGTGCCGGGCGATTACGCCAATGTCACAGATCTTCCAATGGCCAGCGGGCGAGCGGGGCGATCGAGAGAGGATCGGTCAACCCGAGGCGAAAGCGTTCAATACCGGCCCACGCAATCATGGCGCCATTGTCGGTACACAGACGAGTGGGCGGGGCAATAAATGAAAAGCTATGTTGTTCACATAGTGCTGTTAAGCGAGATCGGACAGCTTGATTGGCGGCAACACCACCAGCGACCACAAGGGTCGGCTGGCTGGTTTTAGTGTCTCGGCAGAAACGCGCCATGGCATTGGCACATCGGTCGGCGAGCACATCGCACACAGCTTGCTGGAAACTCGCAGCAATATCGGCGATGGCCTCTTGAGGCAATTTTTCAACACCAAATTCACGGGCTTTTTGTAAGACAGCGGTTTTTAACCCTGAAAACGAAAAGTCGGCCCCCTCGCGACCTTTGAGAGGGCGAGGGAAATCATATTTTCCCACATCACCCGTTTTGGCCGCTTGTTCGATGGACGGACCACCGGGATAGGGCAGACCCATAAGTTTAGCGGTTTTGTCAAAGGCTTCTCCAG
>JAJFIN010000438.1 GCA_021774955.1 Alphaproteobacteria bacterium
AAAGTATGACCGAGCGCCAAAATAGACGGAAAGTGCCTCGGTTCTAATGTAAGTGTGCGCTGTAAATCTGTCATCGCATGACCGTAATCCTCAAAGCGAAAATAGAGTGCTGCTCGGCGGCTCCAACCTTCTACGTAGTCAGGTGCCAATGCGGTTACTGCATTATAAAAATCCAGAGCCGCCAATTCCTGACCGGCACCATCCGCGGCACCGGCGCGAGCCATTAGAAGCTCGACCGTCGCACTATCGCTTTCACGCAGAACCGCCAAGATCTGATGCTCAAGATCCGTCGCAACATCATCGCTCTCAACATGCTTCAACGCACTGAAGAGCGTATCGAGACGCTCGTCATTCTGGTCGGCAGCCACATTCAAAGGCCAAAGAATCATTGAGAACAAGGTCAAGCACACTATCAAAACCTGACGTATGTGACATTCGCCCATTGTACATTCCATCCCTTGCCCCTTATATGCTCCGCTGCTGATCTAAACAAAGCAGATATAGGTAACATTTCACACCGAGAGCGTAGAAGAAATGACCACAGAAAATCAATTGCCAGATCAATGCGCACCTCCTACAGGGTTTGAACCAGCAGACTTCAACTACGGGTTTGTCAGTATGGTCGGACCAATGTTTATCGATCGATCGCGATTTGAACATCCATCTTTGGGATTTCGTGTGTTGGAAAAACACATTAACCCGGCACAAATTTGCCACGGTGGCATGCTTATGACCGCTTGGGATATGGCAGTTACGATTGCGGTTGGATCAACTTTGCAACAGATGACATTTCTTCCAAGTGCCAATCTGTCCCACGATTTTATTGCGCCAGCAAAGCTCGGCGATTGGGTTGAAAGCAAGATTGACTTTGTCCACACAACGAAGCGAACTGGCTTTGCCAGCGGCTTTCTCAACGGTCCCAATGGGCCAATAATGCGCGCCAGTGGCATCACAAAAATCACCCAAGCAAATGACGAGCGCTTTCAAATCGATCCAGAAATTCGCGACGCCATGCAAAAGAACCGATCAGGATGAACAAAAAAAGCCGCCCATCGAAAGACGCGCGGCGTTTCTAACTCTAGTCGGATTCAACCGGGCGCAATCAACCCTGACGTGCTTTGAACCGGCGATTGGTTTTGTTAATAACAAATACCCGGCCCCGGCGCCGCACGACCCGGCAATCGCGGTGGCGATTTTTCAGAGATTTCAATGAGTTACGAACTTTCATCGGTCTTTCCAATCGTGCAGGACAACTTGCGCCTTAAGCCCATTCCGCGGCGCAGTCGGCTTCGGCGCGCGACCATAGGGAGGAGCCCTAGAGCTGTCAACAGTTTTCCAAAAGACCATCAATCCGAGCTTTGAGCCACGAATTTGCCAAAAATTTATTCCAAGACGTTAAACTAGGTCAGGTTTAGAGGTGAGTCTCATGGCCCCCAGGTGCAAAGGCAAAGGCGTAATGATTAGTCGGTTCTGTGTTTTAGTGGGATTTGTGTTGTCTTTGGGGTTTTCGCTTGGGCCTGTACAAGCAGATGAATCGCCAATCGTCACTTCTCAGAATCAAGCCCGCTTTCAACAATGGCTCAAAACCTATGAAAAACAGGCTATCAACAGCGGCATTTCAGAAGCAACACTGAAAAGTGCTTTAGACGGTCTAACCTTGAGCGAACAGGTGCTCTCGGCCAATGCTTTTCAACCTGAGTTTTCCAAACCAGTATGGAAATACATTGAAGGAGCCGTGACAACACAACGGATAGAGAAAGGTCAGGCGCTGCTTGTACAACACAGCGCCTTATTTGATGAGCTAGAAGCACAATATGGCGTACAAAGCCGGTTTATTGTTGCGATCTGGGCCATGGAGACGAATTTTGGTTCATTCATGGGAAATCATCAAATCGTCCAAGCCCTCGCGACTTTGGGGTTTGAAGGCCGACGCAAAAGTTACGGACGCACTCAACTCATGGCCGCCTTACAAATATTAGACAATGGCGATCGCGCGTTGGAGGAATTCACCGGATCTTGGGCGGGAGCCATGGGGCACACGCAATTTATCCCAACCACATTTTTAACCTACGCAGTTGATCAAAACAGCGACGGCAAGCGAGATATATGGGACAGTCTTCCAGATGCACTCGCCTCGACAGCAAATTACCTGAAATCCTCCGGCTGGACACCCCAACAAGATTGGGGCAGCGAGGTCAAGTTGCCTGAAGATTTCGATTATAGTGAGGCCGGTAGAAAGAACATCCGCACTCTGAGTACGTGGCGCGCACGCGGCGTAACCTTTGTTGATGGCATGTTGATACCAGAGATGGATAGGCAAGGATCAATCGTCATTCCAGCGGGCCATCAGGGCCCAGCATTCTTGGTCTTCGGAAATTTTCGATCAATATTGCGCTATAATAATTCCACTGCTTATGCCCTCGCAGTCGGACATCTCGCAGACAGACTGGCAAAGGGATCGGCATTTACTCAAACTTGGCCAAAACACTTAACACCGCTTTCGCGTGCTCAACGTTTTGACTTGCAAAGTCAGTTGAATAAAAACGGTTATTCAGTGGGCACAGTCGATGGTATTATTGGCGCTAGAACATCTGCTGCCTTGCGTAAGTTTCAATTGCAGCATGGCCTCATCCCAGACGGATTTCCAACAACAGACCTGCTCGCCATCTTACAACAGGAAACGAGTAAGCTAGACGCTGCACCTAGCTCGGCGGAATAACTGACTCAGCATCATCTGCTTGTTCACGACTTTCTTCCGGCGATCCCTCGCGCACTTCGCGCAATGCCGGGTGAATAAAAATGAAAGAAAAAAGCGCGGCCATGACAACAGTGTTGAACATGTAAAGCGAATCCGGTCCCAGACGCTGATAGAACAACATTACAAGCAACGGACTGATTACATGACCCGATGCAGCCGTCGATCCTAATAAACCTGCAACAGCTCCTTGCTCTTCTGGCCTTACCGACAACGAAGCTGCCGCAGAAAACCCCGGTCGCGCCATGCCAAATGCACCACCCAGCATAATCATCGCAAACACCATAGTTCCATAGGTAGGTGCAATAACAAAAAGCGCATTGCCTGCGACGGCCAAGCCGATCCCCATGCGCATCAAAAAACGGGCTGTTAGTTGAAAACGTTGGATCAATACCAGTTGCGCAAACAATGCGGCCATGGCCGAAGCCATCATCGCAACTCCAACAAATTGAGCGCTGGTTTCTGGAGAGAGGCCAAGCTTGTCCATAAATAGAAACGAAACCGTTTGGGTCATCACTGCTTGAACTGCACTTAACGCAACCCCGAACACTACGAAAGGATAGACACGTGAATCAGTGATCGAAATTTTATGTCTCTTTTCCCGCAAGACCGGTTTCGTTCTTTCAGGCAACACCCACAATACAAGCGCCGCTGCAAAAATCGCCAATACCGCTGTAAAATAAAAAGGTGCCAACAAACCAAAAACGACAAGAGCGCCACCTACCGCCGGACCAACAATGGTCCCAACACCAAAAGCCGCTCCTAAAACACCCATGCCAGCGGCGCGCTCTTGTGCATTGGTTCGGTCCGCCACATAGGCCTGAGCCGCGGGGAAAGTACCCGACCCGAACATCCCATATATTGTGCGTGTGACAATCATGAGGGTAAAGGCAACCCCAAGAGGTAATAACCCCACCCGTGCCACATGGACCGCCCCTGCAAATAACAAGAGCGAGACGGAAAACGCAGCAAAACCCATCAGCATAACGGGCTTTCGCCCC
>JAJFIN010000439.1 GCA_021774955.1 Alphaproteobacteria bacterium
GAGCGGTACTTGGGTCAATGCCGGACGCTTACGCGTGCGCGCTATCGAGGCCGCCGACGGTCTGGTGCGCGACTGCCTGATCGCGGGCCTCGACCGTAACTTTGTCACCGTTCTGGCCTGGCCCAACGAGGATGCCTGCAAGGCGATCATGGGCAAAGAAGAGGCCAGCCTTGAAGACATCGCTCATGATGAGAAAATACGCGCCCTGTTAAAACAAAGATATAGAGCGTTTAATGAGAGCAATTCCGGTTCCAGCACGCGGATTGAGCGGATCATGTTTATGCTCGAACCGCCGAGTGCCGATGCCGGTGAAATCACCGACAAAGGTTACGTCAACCAAGCCTTGTCGCTTGACCGACGCAAAGACGATATTGAATTGATCTACGCCGCCTCACCGTCAGAGCGTGTCGTGGTCGCGATCTAAAGTAAAACCGAATAATGCGGGAGACGAATATCATGAACGGTGCCCAAAGCCTCATTCGCACACTTGTCAACAACGGTGTTGACGTTTGTTTTACCAATCCGGGTACGTCGGAAATGCACTTTGTTGCAGCGCTTGATCATGTGCCTGAAATGCGCGGGGTGCTTGGCTTGTTTGAAGGCGTCGTCACCGGCGCTGCCGATGGCTATGGCCGCATGGCCGATAAGCCCGCCTGCACCTTGCTTCATCTGGGCCCGGGCCTCGGCAACGGCATCGCTAATCTTCACAATGGGCGGCGGGCGCAAACACCGATTGTCAATATTGTTGGTGAGCACGCAACTTACCATCGTCACTTGGACGCGCCTCTGACGTCTGACATTGAAGGCCTGGCCAAGCCGGTTTCAAAATGGGTGCGGGTGTCGTCCAGCGCCGACGATGTTGCAACGGATGGGGCTGAGGCGGTTGCCGCCGCCATGGGGGCTCCGGGTGGTGTGGCCACACTCATTCTCCCGGCCAACACCGCATGGAACGATGCCAGCGGTGCGGTTGAAGCACTGGCTCAAACCGCCGCATCTCTTGCCGCACCCGATCAAGTACGCGCGGCTGCCAAGGCCATCGAAAAAGCCAAACGTGCGGTCATTCTGATGTCCGGTAAAGCATTACGGACGGGCGGCTTGGAGGCCGCCGCTCGCATCGCGGCCAAAACTGGGGCTGAGATTTGGTGCGATACCTTTAATGGCCGCATTGAACGCGGTGCCGGCCGGGTCACCATCGGTCGCTTGCCATACTTTGCCGAAATGGTTGATGAGACTTTAGAAGGGGTGGATCAATTGATCCTGGCGGGGACCAAACCACCGGTCGCTTTTTTCGCTTATCCGGGACGGTCGTCCATACTGACGCCCCAAGGTGTCGAGCCGGTTGTCTTGGCACGCGATAGTGAAGACTTGATCCAAGCCTTGGAAGCACTGGCCGATGAAGTCGCGGCCCCGGCCATCGATAAATTGGAAGTGGACCCAAGAGCTGTGAGCGAAGTCCCAGGCTTGCCTGCTGCCGGTGATCTCACTGCCGGCACCGCCGGTCAATCCATCGCCGCTCTCATGCCGGAAAACGCCATCGTCTCAGACGAGTCAGCCACCTCCGGCCTCGCGTCCTATGCGCTGATGGAAAACGCCGCGCCCCATGATTGGTTGTTCCTCACTGGCGGCTCTATCGGTCAAGGCATGCCGGTCGCAACCGGCGCGGCGGTTGCGTGTCCCGACCGCAAAGTCGTCTGCCTGCACGGCGATGGCGGTGCCATGTACACGGTTCAAGCGCTTTGGACTCAGGCGCGCGAAAAACTTGATGTCACCACGGTGATTTTCGCCAATCGCTCCTACGCCATTCTGCAAGTGGAGCTGATGCGTGTCGGTGCCGAAAATCCAGGCCCACGTGCGCTATCGCTTTTTGATCTTACCAACCCAACCCTCAAATGGACCGAGATCGCCAGCGGTATGGGCGTTGAAGCCATGCAGTCAAACACCGCCGAAGAGTTCAGCGATCATTTCAAATATTGCATGAACAATAAGGGCCCACATCTGATTGAAGTTGTGCTGTAGGGGGGGCAGGCAGCCCCTCTTTATACTTCCCCGGAAAATACGCCAGTATTTGTCCGGGGTCCACTCGCTGACCAGTAGAGCAAAGAGTGGGCAATGTTTCATAGACTTGGCAACACTTCGAGCGACCTCATACGGGATACTTTGTGGAGCGGCCATTGGACCACAGATAAATGCTTCGCATTTTCTGAGGAAGCGTGATGTGGAAACTGAGAAGTGCACACCAAATTAAGAAGGAGCGGATAATACGCATCCGCTCCTCCCTACTCGCACATTCTCTCGATACTCAAGAGCCACTTGATACAAGGCATTTGACAACAAAATGCCCATTCGTTTTGCCGGTCGGGGCGGCCAGCGAATTCACCATAACGCTCGCGTGTGACAGTTTTCTGAACGGTCTGTGAAAGTTGGGCTTCAGTCCAACCGCCTCGACATAATGACCCGCGGCTCTTGTTCGTAGCCCAGCGTTTCATAGAAGCGGCATACGGCTTCGTTCTCCTCGCGCACCATCAGATTGAGTTTCCACACGCCGCGTTGGCGCAACCAATCTTCGGTCGCCGCCATGATCGCCCGCCCATGTCCAGCTTTCTGTTGGTCTGGATCACAGGCGACATAATAGACCACGCCCCGATGACCGTCATAGCCGACCATGGCACTGGCAATCATTGCACCGTCAACCTCGCCCACAAGAACGGTCGCCGTCTCGGTCGCCATGGCAAATTGAATGTCTTTTTGAGGGTCGTTGTGCGGGCGCGTCAGATCGCATTTGACCCAAAGGCCGATCAAGGCCTCAATATCAGAAAGCTCGATGGATCTAATTTTTAACGGGGTCATTCTGGGGCTCCCACGGTTGGATGACGCGAAAGCGGTTGAAAATAACCGATCAAATCCCCATTGTCATAGATATAATCTCATGCAGGCGGAGTATGAATTTGCGAGGTGTAAAATGACCATACGCGTTTATGGCTTGAAGAACTGCGACACTACCCGAAAAGCCCTGCGCTGGCTGCGCGAGGAGGGCAAGGGTGCCGAGATCGTCGATCTGCGCGCCGATGGGCTGCCACCCAAAACCTTGAAGAAATGGATCGACGCCTTGGGTTGGGAAACCATGCTCAATCGCCGCGGCACCACTTGGCGCGGCTTGCCGGAGAGTGAGAAAAAGGATCTTACGGCGGCCCAAGCCGAAGCCTTGATGAATAAATATCCAGCCCTCATTAAACGCCCGATCATCGAAACCAAAGGCGGTCCGGTGATCGGCTTTAAAGAAGAGCAGAAGAAGAAGCTCCAGGATTTGTGAGGGGTGTCGTTTCGAGATGTCATCCCGCTGCTTGACAGCGGGATCCATGCAGCATTGCAATTGTCCGTGGACCCCGCGATCAAGTCCACTGCTGTCCGGTTTAGATTTGATGGACAAGTCGCATGGCTTGGATTCAACTGGTTTTG
>JAJFIN010000440.1 GCA_021774955.1 Alphaproteobacteria bacterium
TCGGACGAATTGCTTCATGTGCTTCTTGTGCGTTTTTGGCTTTTGTTTTGTAGACGCGCGCACTTTCTGGGATGTAGTTTTGTCCATATTCTGAACCAATGACAGAACGGCATTGAGTAACGGCTTCATCAGCGATTTGAACGCCGTCCGTCCGCATATAAGTAATGAGACCCACAGTCTCACCACCAATGTCTATCCCTTCGTACAAGCGCTGCGCTACTTGCATGGTCTGCTTGGCGGAAAAGCCTAATTTCCGCGAGGCTTCTTGCTGCAGAGTAGAGGTCGTGAAGGGCGGGGATGGATTTCTTTTGGCCGGTTTGCTCACCACCGACGTAATAGACAAACCACCTTTGTTTATCTCAGCAACCGCCGTCAGTGCTGATTGCTCATTCGGTAGATCAAACTTATCAAGCTTGTTTCCGTTAAGCGAAACCAGCCTCGTTGCCAGGGTGTCGCCCGCTATTGTTGTGAGGTCGGCCTCAACGGTCCAGTATTCTTGTGGATTGAACGCTTCAATTTCGATTTCGCGTTGGCAAATGAGGCGCAAGGCGACCGATTGTACACGGCCAGCAGATCTTGAACCGGGTAGCTTTCGCCACAATACCGGCGACAAGGTAAATCCGACGAGATAGTCCAACGCGCGGCGCGCCAGATAGGCTTCTACCAATTCCTGATCGAGTGCACGGGGATGGGCCATTGCTTCGAGAACGGCGTTTTTTGTGATGGCGTTAAAAACAACGCGTTCAATGTCAACGTCTTTCAGGGCCTTTTTGCTTTTCAGAACTTCAAGCACATGCCAAGAAATCGCTTCACCTTCCCGATCCGGGTCAGTTGCGAGAATCAGTTTGTCAGCTTCTTTGACGTGGTCAGCGATTTCTTTCAATCGCTTGGAGGCTTTTGCGTCCATCTCCCAAGTCATTTCGAAATCATTGTCTGGAAGAACAGAGCCATCCTTAGAAGGCAAATCACGGACATGGCCATAGCTGGCGAAAACTTTGTAACCGCGGCCCAAATATTTGTTGATCGTTTTGGCTTTGGCCGGCGATTCGACAATAACAACATCCATGCGGCTATCGACCTTTATCTATCAAACTGTGCTCAACTGGCATTCGTAAAATGGGACATCGCGGCCCCTTTGGCTGCATGTCCCCAGGCTCATCCGTCGATGAACCGTCAGGAAGTAGGGCGAAAGATCCTTCTATGTCAACCATCCAGCGTTTTACGTTGCACGAAGGAAAGCTGGGATAGGACCGTTAATTTAGCGTAAAGCCACTCTTTGCCCAGGTTGGCGATCGAGCTGCCCAGCGATGTCAATTTCCAAGAGTAATGAGTGGACAGCGCCCGGCGGCGCGCCAGAAAGTCTAATTAAATCATCGACTTCGATGGGGGAAGGGCTGAGCAAATTTATGACTTTATCCCGCCACACAGACAGGTTTTCCTTGTCGATTAAGAGATCGACAGTTGAGGGACCGTTGAGGTTCGGGGTCAGCACAGATTCAGATGAGACTTTGATTTTGTTGGGAAACTGCTCCAGCACATTCAGGACGTCTTCGACGTTTTCGACCAGATGAGCGCCCTGTTTGATGAGGCTATTGGCCCCTCTTGTTCTAGGGTCGAGTGGGGAACCTGGTACTGCGAAGACCTCCCGTGAATGCTCCAAAGCAAAGCGCGCGGTAATGAGAGAGCCAGATCGCAACGCCGCTTCCACTACAATTGTCCCGAGCGACAGACCAGAAATCAGGCGGTTGCGACGAGGAAAGTCTTTGGCACGTCCTTGATAACCAAGAGGCATTTCAGAAATGATACAACCGCTGGCTTGAATTTCGGCGTAGAGATCTTTGTTGTCCGGTGGATAAATATTGTCGACGCCACCCGCGAGGACAGCACAGGTTCCTGTTGATAGAGCACCTTTATGGGCTGCACCATCGATGCCGCGAGCCATGCCGGAGACAATTGTATAGCCGTTTGACCCCAGCTGTGCAGCTAGATTGCCCGCTATGCGGAGACCATTTGCGGAACCGTTCCGGGCGCCGACAATGGCGAGTGACGGTTTGCCAAGGATTGAGACGTCACCAAGTACCATGATGACTGGCGGGGCAGGATCGATGTGACGGAGGAGGTTTGGAAATTCTTCGTCGTCGTGGAATAGAACACGTCCACCTATTGCCTGAATGTTCGCAATCTCTTGTTCAATGTTGGAGGAGTTTGGCGTGTCGTAGTGTTTCTTCCGATGCCCTCTGGCGACAAGTTCGGGCAGTGCTGAAATCGCCTGTTCAGCATTTCCGAACTGTTCCATCAATGCATGATAGGTTGCAGGCCCGATGTTCCCAGTACGGATGAGTTGCAATCGTGCAATCCGCTCTCTGCTCATTACCCTATCACACCTGTTCGACAGCTTGTTTCATGCCAGCTTATCAAGAAAACTATTATTAGTATATAATTTTTAGTTATACAACTATTACAGGTATTGAAAGCCTATGTTTCTTCAGATTTATTCTGGCCGATTTTTGTTTCGGTTCCCGCAATCAATCGGTCGATGTTTTCTCGGTGCCTTAAAAACACGAGAATCGCAATGAGGACAGAGAACGGGACAATGTCGTAATCGCCAAAAACCCAGAAATATAAGGGTGTAAGGATGACCGTGATTAATGCTGCGAGTGATGAGTACTTGGTGAGATAGGCAACAGCAAGCCAGGTTAGACCGGCCACGACACCCACTTGCCAATCCCACGCGAATGTTATCCCAAATAGGGTCGCAATTCCTTTACCGCCTTGGAATTTGAGCCAGACCGGGAAGATGTGGCCAAGAAAGGCGCCAAGCCCGGCGAATATCGCCAGCGGCATAACCCAGAATAAATTGACAATTAGAACGGCAATCGCCCCCTTGCCTCCATCGAGGAGAAGGGTGGCGAGGGCAAGACCTTTGTTTCCGGTTCTCAAAACATTTGTTGCGCCGATATTGCCTGACCCGATTGACCTAATGTCACCATGGCCTGCGATCTGGGTTAAGACGAGACCGAACGGGATCGAGCCGAGCAGGTATCCAGCGAGGAGCGCCGCCAGATAATAGGAGATTGAGTATTCCCAATTGGTAATATCAAGAAACAAGATCAATTCTCCTGATTAGCATTGAAGACCGTCTTGCCTGACACGATGTTTCGCACTACGCGACCTTGCAGTCGGCGTTCGTCGAAAGGTGTGTTGAGACATTTTGATCGAAGCTTGGTGGCGTCAAATATAAAGGGATGGCCTAGGTCGATCAGAACCAGATCAGCTGGTGCGCCCTTTTTGATCCGCCCTGCATCCAGGCCCAATATATTGGCAGGCCCAGCGGTCACTGATTTCAAGGCTGTTACCAGATCGAGACTTTCGTTGTGCACAAGTTCAAGGAGCACAGGCAGAAGGCTTTCCAATCCAACGGCTCCGAACGCGGCTTCGGAGAAAGGAAGACGTTTGTCTTCCGGCGCTTGCGGATCATGGCTGGATGTTACCACATCAATCACACCGCGTTTGACACCGTCAACCAAAGCAAGGCGGTCATCTTCTGATCTTAATGGTGGGGATGTTTTGAAAAAAGTTCGGTAAGTCGCGATATCATTTTCATTGAGGGCGAGATGGTGAGCCGCGACTGCGCAGGTCACGTCCAATCCGTGGGCTTTAGCATCTTCTATAAGGTCTAGAGAAGCGCGACACGAAACTTGAGACAAGTGGTAACGTGCGCCGGTTAATTCTACGAGGGCCAAATCACGTTGAACGAT
>JAJFIN010000045.1 GCA_021774955.1 Alphaproteobacteria bacterium
CCGAGACAATGGTCGAGCGTGTTCAATATGAGATCACGTTCAACTTCAGCGACGGTTTGTCCGACAAACTGTCGAGCAGCGTTTTCTGCAGCGATCGCCGCGTGTGTTATTTGACGGTCTGACGGATCAATAACGATGTCATCGACCCGTGACCCATCCGGAAGGCGCACGGCGTCTGCATTGATCTCTTCTTCTGATGCAAGAAGCACCGAACGATGCATGGTGTTTTCAAGTTCACGCACATTTCCACGCCACCCATAAGACAACAGACAATCTTTTGCTGATTGATCAATTGACTTGATTTCGATGCCGTTACTTTCTGAATATTTGCGAACAAAATGTTCAGCCAAAGCTAAGATGTCTGCCGGGCGCTCACGCAAAGGCGGTACAGCTAAGTTGACGACGTTAAGGCGGTAAAGAAGATCTTCGCGAAACGTCCCTGCTTTAACGGCTTCTGCGAGATCGCAGTTTGAAGTTGCGATGATTCGAATATCGACGCGAACTGGTTTGTTCCCGCCGACACGGTCAATAATTCTTTCTTGAATGGCGCGTAACAATTTTGCTTGCAGGCGAACATCCATTTCACTGATTTCATCAAGCAATAGAGTTCCACCATCGGCTTCTTCAAATTTCCCAATACGGCGGGCAACCGCGCCGGTAAAAGCACCTTTTTCATGGCCAAACAATTCAGATTCGAGAAGATTTTCTGGAATGGCGGCACAGTTCACTGAGATAAAAGGTTTTTCAGCGCGACGTGATTTGCGATGGACATGACTGGCGATAACTTCTTTACCCACGCCAGATTCACCGGTGATGAGAATGGAAGCTTCGCTTTTGGCGACCTGATCGGCCAGTGACAATACGTCTTTCATCTTTTGATCGCGACAAATCAGTTGATGACCGTCATCAGAAACAGCCTGAAGGACAGCGGCAATTAACTCAGCATCGGGAGGTAGAGGTATATATTCTTTAGCTCCAGCTTGAATGGCGCTGACAGCTGCACGAGCATCAGTGCCGATCCCGCAGGCGACGATTGGTACACAGATGTGTTCTCCCTGAAGCCTGGAAACCAAATCACTGATATCGAGGGCGACGTCAGCCATTACCAAATCTGCGCCGCGACCTGATCGTAGCATATTCAATGCCATCTCTATGCCGTCGACCTGGGTAACTTTCGCTCCCTTTTCTACGGCAATTTTTGTCGCTGCGCCGATTTGGCCGTTCAGCGTACCTATAATGAGAAGACGCATTTCCTGCTCCCTAATTAAAATACTTTACGCGTTCTGCAGGTGGCAGCATCGCGTTGATCATGAGTTCCAGTTTTCTCGGGTTTTCTTTACGACTGATTGATACGGCACCGACCCGATAAAGAGACAGCGTTGCTATTTGCCGTGCAGCGTCGTTTTCGATTTTTGTGGCAATCGGAACGAGCACCATATGGGCGAGAATGGTTCCGTAGAGTGTTGTTAATAGAGCAATCGCCATGGCCGGACCGATAGCTTTTGGATCGCTCAGTACGCCGAGCATTTGAACCAACCCGATCAATGTTCCAATGAGACCCATCGCCGGTGCAATTTCGGCGGCACGTCTAAAAACCCGGGCGTTTATCTTTGCTTGCGACACAACTGTTTGCATCTCTTCGTTAAACATTCGATCAACTTGGGTAGGGTCAATACCGTCGGAAAGGAGTTCAATAGCGTGCGCCAGTTCAGTGTGGGTTTTCAGATAATTGCTGAATTTAGACAGGTTTTGTTTGGATTTATGTCTCGCAGCTTCTGCAATTTCTAGGATGTTTTGAGCGGTTTTAGATTGAGATGCCGGTCCACTTTTAATGAGCGTGGCAATGGATTTTATGGCCGAAACAAATTCGATGCGATTAAATGATGCGGATGTAACAAGCATCGTTCCCCCAATGACAATCGCTACAGCCCGCATGTTCCAAAATGCCTCGGGATTAGCACCCATTAGAATTGCAATGCATAACAAGGCAAACGCACCAATTAGGCTTGATGCACCTAGTAAGCTGGTTTGGTTACCTGGGGAAATTACACTCATCTTAGTCTTTCAGTTCCTTCACACGCAAAGCGAATATTCTTAGCTTTGACCGCCCTTGATAATTTCCGTCATGGTGACACCGAGACGTTCTTCAACAACGACGACTTCGCCACGTGCAACCAATCTGTTGTTGACGTAGATGTCGATGGCTTCTCCGACTTTTCGGTCGAGTTCGACGACGGAACCCTTGCCAAGCTTGAGCAGATCGCTCACTTCCATTTGAGCTTTTCCGAGGATTGCTGAGACGTTTACCGGAACGTCAAACACTGCTTCCAGATCAGTTGCAAAACGCTGAGATGCCTCTTGCTCTTGCTGAACTTCTTCCAACGCAGTGCCTGGCTCTTCCGGTGACTGATCTTCAACCTCAGTTTCCATCTCGTCCAATTCTAAATTTTCAGTTTCGTCACTCATATGTGTTCTCCAGAGATCATTCTAAAGATCAGGCTACGTCTGATTCTATATCGTTCTTGTGTTCTGTGTTTTCGATGCTCTCAGCTGTTTCCGGCTCCACGGACGGCTCAAGAATTGCGTTGGGCCAATGCTCGTTGATAGTTGCAACAATGGATGATTTTAGTTGAGAGAATTCACGTGTGATCCCGCCGTTCATCCAATCCAACTTGCAATCGCCAGGTCCGAGGTTTTGATCAGCAACAATGGATAATTGCCCCATATATCCGTTGTCTCGTGCAAGGGCAGTTAACTGCTGCGTGAGGGTGTCGGCTTGCTCTGGCGGGACACCTACTTTAATCACTGGCTCATCGTGAAGATGTTTGATGCATTCACTCACGATATGCTCAATGGTTGCTGTGGGTACTGCGGTCAATGCATGCTCTGCCAACTTGGATGCAATCGTAAATGCCAGCTGTGTGGCGTCTTGTTTTACTTGATCGATCTCAACTTCCAATGTTTGAGCGATGGTGCCTATATTTGTGGTCAATTGTGCCAACAACGATTGTTCGGATGCCAACGCTGCGGCGTGTGCACCCTCCGCGTTGGCGGTCTCCCGTATTTGATCGACTTCATCTGCACGGTAGACACTCTTTTTTTTCTTAGGTGGAGCGGTGACGACATCGCCAGCCTCGTTGAAAATAGTGTCAAATTCGAATTTTGAAGGTTGATCCATGATGGATTGTATTTCCTAAACTAATAAATTAACTCGTCTTCGCCTTTGGTGTCGGCGAGCATGATTTCACCCTTAGCAGCTAAATCTTTGGCGGTGTTGACCATCAGTGTTTGTGCTTCGTCCACGTCTTTCAGGCGCACAGGCCCCATGGATTCCATGTCCTCCCGCATAAGCTTGCCAGCTCGTTCCGACATGTTTGAGAAGAACATGTCGCGCAGGGTGTCCGAGGCTCCTTTGAGCGCCAAACCCAACTTGTCTTTGTCGACC
>JAJFIN010000441.1 GCA_021774955.1 Alphaproteobacteria bacterium
CGCAACTTTAGTGAGATATTCGGTTTGTTTCTTCGTCAATCGTACAGAACTGGAGTCAGCATTCAGGAGGGTGCGCCGTCTATCATGGAAAACCATACATGCCGCCTGTAACTCACACATGTCTTCAAAACTCATCCGACCTGATCGGCCACTGGCACTCAGTGAGTAGGTTTCCTGTGATCCACCGCGAATTGGAATGATAATTCCATTAATCAATCCAAATTTCTCAGCGTCAAGTAAACATTTCTCCACCTCCGGCGGTGCGCCTAAAAACAGTCTGTCCCAACGCTCAGCAGTCACACCAGAAGCAAGATATTCAATCACCGGATCGATAAGGTGATACCCTTGCTCAAAATAATACCCCAACCATTCGCTAGGCACCGTATTGACTACATTGCGGTACAGTGTTGCCCCATAAGAATTGATCTGAGCGTAGGTGAAATATTTATATCCGCAGTCTGACAACAATTGCGTAAAGTGTGAGTCTAGATCCGACAAAGCATCAGTTAGCTGTACTTTTTCCGAAAATCTATAAAGTTCCACTGTCACTCAAAGCACTCGAATTACTTCATCTGTGAATTCCTCATGCAACTGTGGCAGCATAAGATTGCAAGCGATGGAGCGTGCAACAGCACCTTGAAGGTTTGTGACGCCAAGACGCTGATAGGCGGCTTCCAACCGGTCTCGTACGGTAACTGGAGAAACCCCATTTGATCTCGCCACTTCCGCAATCGTTTGACCTTTCGCAATGCCGGAAAGATATACTTTTTGCCGGGGTGTCAGTTCAACACTCGAGACAGAGTTCGGTAAGAGCCGAGCATACACTTGATGGAAGACTAAAGACATTTGCTGCAATTCGGCTAGCACACCCAAAAAGGCTCTCTCTGATCGTCCCGAGACCAGGACCGCATGAAAATTCCCGTCGCCCCCGCGAATAGGAATCGCGACTAAGTTTCGGAGACCAAAAATCTTGGCGTCGGCTAGGCACTGCCTGCCTTTTCCTCCTGCATGCTCAATCAAATCATCTACATGAAAAGGTGCAGTAGCGTGCGCTAACCCATGGAGGACAGGATCATGATTCTCAAATCGGTGACACTCGTAATGATCCCACCATTTTTCAGAGATCGTATTGCAAATTACACCGGGCATGAGCCCATTATGCGCGAGGCAATTAAAGTAAGTGAAGCTGTCATAGCCGTGAACCAAAAGAGCGTCTGCGAACAATTTCTCCAGTGCCTTAGCTCCTGTCGCATTCGCAGTCTTACTGACAAACTCGCTTAAGACCCTCGGCTCATTTTTGAACACTGTTATCTCTCTCGATTAGTGCGAATTTCCAATACCTAAACGTTTTTGGTGACCCGGCTTCACAGGCAAATCGATGCAGAGACTCAGACACAAAAACCCCCAAATATTCCCGGTAAATCAATAACTTATAGTTTTATAACTTAATTCGGTGGAATCTGTAGCCCCTAACGTTGTTCAGGCTCACCCTATTGGCATTTTGCCATCGTCAAAAATCCCACCCTCAAAAGGTTTCGCAGGCGTAGCCCCTCTTATCCCCACAATATTTTGTGGTAAAACTGGACGGGCCCACAAAATCTGCTAGTGTCGTCCGTTCATCTTGATCACAGAAATTTGAGAAATGCGAGGACGCAGCCGCAATGACGGACCTCTCAGACGCCCCTAATCTGCCCGGCCTTTTGACCTCTAGCCACAGCTACAAGCCGTTTCGCTATCCTTGGGCCTATGACTTTTGGAAGCGCCAGCAACAGGTCCATTGGCTGCCAGAAGAAGTACCCTTGGGCGAAGATTGCAAAGATTGGGCGACAAAACTGAACGATGGCGAACGGAATTTATTAAGCCAGATTTTCCGCTTTTTTACGCAATCCGATGTCGAAGTAAACGACAATTACATGGAACGTTATGGGCGTGTTTTTAAACCAACTGAAATCAAAATGATGTTGGCCTCGTTTTCAAACATCGAGACCGTACATATTGCCGCTTATGCGTTGCTGCTTGAAACGATCGGCATGCCCGAAGAAGAGTTTACCGCTTTTCTTCAGTACGAAGAGATGGCGGCAAAACACGAATATATGCAGACCTTTGGCGTCGACAGTCATGAAGACATCGCGCGCACACTTGCCATGTTTGGGGCGTTCACGGAAGGATTACAGCTCTTTGCCAGTTTTGCCATGTTGCTCAATTTCCCGCGCCACAATAAGATGAAGGGAATGGGACAGATTGTGTCATGGTCTGTCCGCGATGAAAGCCTTCATTGTGAAGGCATTGTGAAACTCTTTCATGCCTTTACCAAAGAAACTGGGTGCCTGACCCAAGCGGTAAAAGATGACATCGTCGAGTGCTGCCGCACTGTGGTGGGTCTGGAAGATGGGTTCATTGATTTGGCCTTTGAAATGGGACCCGTCGAAGGCATGACGGCCAATGACATCAAGGCCTATATTCGCTACATCGCCGACTGGCGTTTAGACCAGCTTGAATTACCTAAGCTTTATGGCATCACCCAGCACCCGATGCCTTGGCTGACTGAAATCTTGAACGGCGTCGAGCATGCAAATTTCTTTGAAGCCCGCGCGACCGAATATTCAAAAGCAGCAACCAAAGGCGAGTGGCACGGCGATGATGGAGTATGGTCCCATTTCGATAAGCTCCGGACCGTAAGCGCTGACGTTAACTAGACGGCACTCATCGAAAATTCACGGTCTCGAATGAAGTCATTCGCTGAGCAATTGCCTGCGTTCAGTTCGGCTAGGACTATGACAGTCGCCAACGCTGTCAACCTTTTGTAGGATGCCTCGCATAGGTAAAAACCACAAACAAAATTGAGAACGAGTATGAGCGAGCCTACACTCCACCGCGCTCTTTCACTGCCCAGCTTGGTGCTCTATGGCCTCGGAACGATCATTGGCGCTGGTGTCTACGCGCTGATGGGCGAGGTCGCAGGACAAGCGGGCATGCTTGCTCCTTTGTCGTTTCTATTGGCGTCTGTTCTGGCCGGCTCAAGCGCCCTTTCACTCGCCGAATTATCCTCGCGCATTCCCAAAGCGGCCGGCGAAGCTGCCTATGTACGAGAGGGATTTGGCCGAAATAGTTTAGCACTCGTCATTGGTGGCATGGTGGTCTTGGCTGGGATTGTATCGGCGTCCACCATCGTCAATGGTTTCGTTGGCTATTTTCAAGACCTCGTGCCCCTACCCAGGCCGGTTGCCATCCTAATATTTGTGTTTCTTCTTGGGTTTATTGCAGCAGTAGGTGTGCGCCTGTCTGTCGGCGTGGCTATTGTTATTACCTTGATTGAGGTCGGCGGCCTGGCCGTCATCATCTTTACCGGATGGGATAAAATTCCAAACTTTCCTACCATGTGGGCTGAGAGACCCCCTGGACTGGATTGGCTAACGATCACAGGTGTCGGTACGGGCGCGCTTCTAGCGTTCTATGCCTTCATCGGTTTTGAAGACATGGTCAACATGGCCGAGGAAGTGAAAAATCCTGAACAAACTTTACCGCGCGCCATCATGATAACGCTTGCCGTTACGGCATTGTTATACGTGACGCTGGCACTCGTCTCCGTGAGCTCACTGGCGCCTGAAACTCTTGCCATTGCGGATGCTCCGATGACTGCTGTGTTTGAAGCCAACACATCCAACAATGGAAGTATCATTTCAGTCATCAGCATTCTTGCTATGCTGAACGGCGCACTCGTTCAGGTAATCATGGGAACCCGTGTTATCTATGGGTTAGCTGCGCAAGGCACGTTACCTAAAACACTCGGCCGGGTGAACCACGGCACAAAAACGCCAATAATAGCAACAATTTTGGTGACGCTTGTTGTGCTAGCTCTGGCCCTCATAGGGAACATTGGCTCACTGGCGCAAGTAACATCGTTCATTACCCTGATTATTTTTGCGACGGTCAACCTTGCCCTCATCCGCATCAAACTCCGGAGCCCAAGACCCCAAGGTGTGACAACGTTCCCTATATGGGTTCCCTGGTTGG
>JAJFIN010000442.1 GCA_021774955.1 Alphaproteobacteria bacterium
GCCATGGCAGCAGCAGCCTTGCCAGCTCCAACCACGATCGTTCGCCCTCGAGGCGCTGCAGGCAGATGCTCGAGCAGCACGGTGCTAGGCATACAAGCTGTTACCGCTGCATGAAACATGTCCAGCATCAATTGGCGTGGCGCAACCATCGACCCCTCTGCAAAGCCCCTACCATAAGCAACCTTACCGGGTTTCACACAAAAGATCTGCCAAAATATCCTGGTGTGGCATTTACGTATCATCTGGACTCAAAGGAGCGGCCTGCGCTACATAGCGCCTGCAAATGACGTAATTTGGTTTACAATAATTCCGTCGATTGTTTACAATTTGATCACAATCATCAAACACGGGCCTTTCTGCCCTCATCGCTAGAGCAACAGAAAGACAAGTGTGCATTTCAATGTTCGGGGGTTCTTAAATGAACAAGGGAAAACTAATACGAAATACTGTGCTGGGTAGCGCAGTATCTGCAATGGCTTTAACAGCAGGGCTCACCGCCCCCGTTCAAGCACAAATTGATGAGATTATTGTCACGGCTCAAAGGCGGCCTGAAAACCTCCAGCGTGTTCCGATTTCGGTGACCGCTGTTTCCGGCGAGAAATTCGATTCGATGTTCTTGGCTGGTGACGACATTCTAGCGCTGGCCGCACGCGTGCCAAGCCTCTACGCAGAATCATCCAACGGACGTGTTGCCCCGCGCTTTTATATTCGTGGCTTAGGTAATACCGACTTTGATCTTGCCGCATCGCAACCCGTTTCCATCATTATGGACGACGTTGTGCTCGAGAATGTGGTTTTAAAAAGTTCACCAATCTTCGACATCGAACAAGTTGAAGTTCTGCGCGGCCCACAAGGCACATTGTTTGGTCGTAACACACCAGCTGGTATCGTGAAGTTCACGACCAGAAAACCAACCCATGAATTCGATGCCTACGGCACTGTGTCTTATGGCACATATGGAAACACGACTCTCGAAGGCGCCGTTGGCGGTTCTCTTTCAGAAGGCGTTTTAGCCGCACGCGGATCATTCCTTTACCAAAAGCGTGATGATTACATCGACAATACATTCACCGGTCAATCAGACGCGCTTGGCGGCTTTCATGAGCTCGCTGGTCGGATTCAATTGCTGTGGACACCTTCTGATGACCTAAGTGTTTTGTTGAATGCCCACGGTCGCTCTCTTGAAGGTACGGCTGCTATTTTCCGGGCTAACATCCTGACCACGGGTAGCAACAGCATCAACGGAAATTTCGACCGTGATAGCGTTGCCTTTGACGGCGGCATCAATAACCCGCAGGAATATGATGGCTACGGTGGATCAGCTAATGTTAGT
The DNA here is from genome assembly GCA_021774955.1 of Alphaproteobacteria bacterium. GTDB lineage: Bacteria > Pseudomonadota > Alphaproteobacteria > M2410 > M2410 > JAJFIN01. Next base: position 1,334 of record JAJFIN010000442.1, read on the forward strand.
TACGAATTCGGCGGTGTGACGTTAACTTCCATCACAGCCTACGAAACCACCGACGGCTTTAGTCGAGGCGATATTGATGGTGGCAACCCTGCTGGGCCGGGTTTCATTCCATTCCAGTCGGACACACAAGACAGCATCGACGATCTCGACCAATTCACTCAAGAGATTCGATTGGCAAGCCAAGACACAGATGGATATTCGTGGCAAATAGGCGCTTATTACTTCGACTCTGAGTTCACCATTACAACGAACCCATTCTTTGTCGCACCATCAACACTGACCCATGAAAACACAGCATGGGCAGTATTTGGACAAGGAACAGTTGATGTTACGGAGCAGTTCCGTCTGACAGCAGGCATCCGTTTCACAAGCGATGAAAAAGACTTAACGGTTCTCGCATCGCCGTTCCCAATCGCTCCGGTCTCAGTGTCTGACGAACAAGTCAGTTGGGATTTAAGCGCTACCTATTTCGTCAATGATGATGTCAGTGTCTATGGCCGCATTGCTTCTGGTTTCAGAGGCCCAACGATCCAAGGTCGTGATGTTGCTTTCTTTGGCACACCTTCAACCGCTAAATCAGAGACCATCATCTCCTATGAAGGCGGTGTTAAATCGGAGCTGTGGGAAGACAGAGCACGGATCAACCTCGCAGCCTATTACTGGAACATGGATGACATCCAAATTTCAGCTGTAGGCGGCGCGGGCAATTTGATCCAACTGGTCAACGCCCAGGAAGCCGTTGGCTTTGGCTTTGAAGCCGATGCTGAGTTCTTGATCAGCGAAAATTTCTTAATGACATTCGGGCTGAGCTACAATGACACCGAAATTCAGGATCCAAACCTCCTCATCGGTGTTTGCGGATCTGGCCAATGTACACCCCTTGATCCGACATCAACCATTCCAACTGTACCGTTCCCAACGACTGTTGCAGCTGTGGATGGCAATCCATTGCCGAACGCACCCGAGGTTATTGTCAATGTAACGGCGCGCTATGGCATGCCGGTTGGTCCAGACCATGAAATGTTCTTCTTTACCGATTGGTCATATCAAGGCGACACCAATGTCTTCCTCTATGATTCCATCGAATACAAAACCGATGGGCAATTCGAAGGTGGTTTGAAATTGGGCTACCGCCGTAACGATGGTGCCTATGAACTGGCATTTTATGCGCGCAACATCACCGATGAAGTTAACCTCAAAGGCGGCATTGACTTCAACAACAACACCGGCTTTGTCAACGAGCCGCGGGTAGTTGGATTTACCTTTACTGCCAGACGTTAATCTCTGACAGACTAATAATTGCGAAGGGCTGCGGAATCTCGCAGCCCTTTTTTTGTTTGATACTTTTTTGTTTACCGAAACGCTGGTTCTTCGAAACTTCTGAGTTTTCGAGAATGCAAGGTCCCCGCTGTCGCTTCATTGCGTAAAAGTTCAAGCGCTCGAATACCGATCTGCAAGTGCTGGCTGACACTTTCTTCGTAGAATTGGTTCGCCATACCGGGCAGTTTGATCTCACCATGAAGCGGTCGGTCCGACACGCAAAGCAAAGTACCGTAAGGCACGCGGAAACGATAGCCATTAGCCGCAATGGTGGCAGATTCCATATCTATGCCGATTGCCCGCGATTGATTAAACCGGACCGACAATTCATCAAACCGCAATTCCCAATTCCGGTCATCCGTCGTCACCACTGTGCCAGTGCGCAGCCGTTGTTTCATTTCACGGCCGGATAATTGCGTCACTTCACCCACGGCCTTCGATAACGCTTGCTGCACCTCAGCAATCGTCGGCAATGGGATCTCGCGCGGCAGCACCTGATTGAGAATGTTGTCGTCGCGCAAATAGGCGTGAGCTAATACATAATCCCCAAGACGCTGGCTTTGGCGCAAGCCCCCGCAATGGCCGACCATCAACCAAACATGAGGACGCATCACCGCGATATGGTCGGTGATCGTCTTGGCGTTTGAGGGGCCGATACCGATATTGACGAGCGTGATACCCATGCCGCGGCCTTCAACAAGATGATAGGCTGGCATCTGTGGGAGTTTTTCGAGAGACGCACCGGATGGTGCCGAATCCTTTTGTGTTATTCGGTTACCTGGCTCAACAAAACAATCATATCGACCTTCTTCAATTTCTTTGAGTCCAAACTCGATGAATTCATCCACATATCGCTGGTAATTGGTGAAAATAACAAACCGTTGAAAGTGACTTGGATCAGTAGCGGTGTAATGCTTCAGTCTGTGCAGGGAATAATCCACACGCTCAGCAGGAAACAATGAAAGGGGCCTTGCAAAGCCATCACCAATGCTGTGATAGCCATCAACGATGCCGTCATTGGTCTCAACAAGATTCGGCAAGTGAAATGAGTGTTGAAGGTTACTGCGTTGTTCAGTGCTGAGTTTTGCAACCGCACGCTCAACCGCAAAAGTCAAAGGGATGGGAGCACGGCTACGACCAACATAAAGTTTGACCTTGTTGTTCTGAACCAACAGGTCCATCTGCTCCATCAGGTAATCGCGAAACAGATGGGGGGCGGCAATCGTCGTTCCGTAAATGCCAGCCTGAGACAATCGACCAAATGCCAGTGTGCTTGTACTTGCCGCATGTTTGGGATCGACCTCAACCGCGAGAAAAGGATAAGTGGCATCGCTACGACGTGCAAAGGTTTCACCCTGTCCATAGCGATCAAAGTCGCTCTTCACCAGCTCGAGGCTTTCCTCGTAGAGCATGACAATATGCTCAAGCGCTTTCTCGGCCTCAGTAAATTTCTGAAAGTCGGAAGCCTCGATCAGTGAGCGAATTCCAGCCGGTATTGTTGCCCGTGCCACATCGTTCCTTTCAGGTAAAACTATTGTTGGTCAAAACCATCCGTACCACGCATGTCGAAGTCGGTAATAGGGGATCACACCAACACGATGGTATGAGCAATTAATATAGCCTCTATCATAAGGACCTTCAGATTGTTGACAATTTTATTGCCAATTGGTTACTAATTTGGGAAACTTGCTAAAATAGAGGAATCAAAAACTGGATGGGCCGTCTCACAACTCATGTGCTAGATACGACGCATGGACGCCCTGCTGGCGGGGTAAAGATTCAACTTTTTCAGCGCGACAACAACCAGCAATATATCTTATCTGCTGAAACACACACTGACAAAGATGGTAGATGCGAAAGCCCCTTGCTCGAAGGCAAGAGCTTTGCCGAAGGGCTCTATCGCCTCGATTTTTTTGCTGCCGATTATTTCAAGCACGAGAAAGTAGAGCTGCCAGATCCCCCTTTCTTGGATGTTGTGAGCATCAATTTTGGTATTGCTAAGGCTGATGACAATTATCATGTACCGCTCTTGATTTCGCCCTATGGTTTCAGCACCTATCGCGGAAGTTGAACCCATGACAATCCGGCGGAATACTGTTCGTTTTGTCCTGAACGGCGAGATTCACGAACTTGAAGATGTTGACCCGACCCTTACAATTCTCGACTATGTGCGCAATCATTTACACCGTACCGGGACGAAAGAAGGGTGCCGCGAGGGCGATTGCGGCGCCTGTACCCTGGTATTGGGCGAATTGGTGGGTGATCAGATCAACTATCAAGCGATCAATTCTTGCATCACCTTTGCTCCCACCCTCAATGGTAAAGAACTCGTCACCATTGAGGATCTAGTGGGCGTTGATGGTAACCCACATCCTGTACAAAGGTCGATGGCCGACAATCACGCATCGCAATGTGGGTTTTGCACACCTGGATTTGTCATGTCTCTGTTCAGCCATTATCAAAATGACGGGCCTACAGACCGGCGGTCTATCAATGACGCGCTCGCAGGAAATCTTTGTCGGTGTACTGGCTACGGCCCCATCCTCACCGCCGCACAAAAAATGTTTGAGTATGAAAATCCCGGTCATGAGAGACAACATCAAGACACAGCGCAGCTGCTTAAATCCATCCAAACAACAGAGCCTCTTGAAATCGAATTTACCGATCCGGCAACGCAATTAGCGAAGCGTTTCGTTGCGCCCAAATCGCTGATTGACCTGAAAGCAGCAATGGAAAAAAGCCCTGAAGCTGTTTTACTTGCCGGTGGAACCGATATCGGCTTATGGGTCACCAAACAAGGAAGAGTGCTCGAACCACTCATTTACCTTGGCGAGATAGCTGAGCTGAAAGAGGTTCGAGAAACCGAGGAGCACATCACTATCGGTTCAATGGTCTCTTACACGCAAGCCCATAATATCTTAGCCAAGCACTTTGTCGATTTCGGCGAAGTCATTCGCCGGATCGGGTCCACTCAAATACGCAATCTCGGCACCATCGGCGGAAACATTGCTAATGGTTCACCAGTCGGGGATACACTCCCTATACTGATTTCTCTTGATGCAGAGATCATCCTAACATCACAGACTGGACAGAGAATCATCCCTCTTGAAAGTTATTTCATCAGCTACGGGGTACAGGACAAAAAGCCGGGAGAGTTTATTGAGAAAATCCTCATACCCAAACCAAAGGTCGGGGAGCGGCTTCTCGCTTACAAAATTTCAAAGCGGTTTGACCAAGATATTTCAGCCATCTGCGGTTCATTCTGGTTTCAAATCCAGGAGAACAAAATCACTGATATACGCATCGCCTTTGGCGGTATAGCGGAAATTCCCAAACGTGCAGACAAAACCGAGCGAGCACTGGAGAAAAAGGAGCTGACACCAAAAACATTGGAAGAAGCGTTGAAAGCCATAGAAGGAGATTTCGCGCCCATCTCTGACATGCGGGCTTCTGCCAATTACCGTACGCTCGTCGCCAAAAAACTTCTTGAGAAAGCCTTCCTTGAGCTCACCAAACCAGATGAAAAAACGAGAGTTCTTGAAGCCGGGGAGGCCAATCAATGAAGATGGGCTCTCCGGACACCACCAATCCGTCACGGCTCGCTGTTCACGAACCTTTGGCCCATGACAGCGCGCAATCCCATGCATGCGGCACCGCAATCTATATTGATGATATGCCCGAACCCGCCGCGCTTCTCCACCTAGCGCTCGGCATGAGTGAACGTGCCCATGCAAAAATTGTCTCAATGGATCTGGGTGAAGTACAATCCTCGCCTGGCGTCAAACATGTTTTCAGCGCACAAGACATTCCGGGCGCAAATGACGTCAGCCCTATTGCAGGAGACGACCCACTTTTTGCCAAAGACCTAGTTGAATATGTCGGGCAATCACTGTTTGTCGTTGCCGCAAATACCCGCGATCAAGCAATCGCTGCCACAAAACAGGCCGCAATAGAATACGAAAACATAGATCCTCTACTGACAATAGAAGACGCCCACAACACCAAGTCTTACCTCGAACCCGCTCAGATCATGAAACGAGGGAATGCTGAAACCGCATCAAAAAACGCACAGCACAGGCTAAAAGGTCATCTCGAAATTGGCGGGCAGGATCACTTCTACCTGGAGGGGCAAATATGTCAGGTGATCCCCCAAGAAAACGATGCCGTTCATGTTTATTCTTCGACGCAAAATCCCAGTGAAGTTCAAGAGATTGTCGCCAGAACCTTGGACATCCCCAATCATTCTGTAACCGTTGAGGTGCGCCGGATGGGGGGCGCCTTTGGCGGCAAAGAAACGCAACCCGCTTTGCTCGCGGCCGCAGCTGCCTTGGTCGCTGCAAAAACCGGCCGCCCCACTCGGCTTCGCCTAGACCGCGATGCCGACATGATCATGACCGGCAAACGCCATGACTTTGAGATCAACTATGATGTCGGTTTCGACCAGAACGGCATGATCGAAGGAATCGCATTTACCCTCGCCTCACGGTGTGGCTATTCAACCGATCTCTCCGCTTCCATCAATGACCGCGCGATGTTCCACGCTGACAACACTTACTTCCTACCGAATGTCCAAATCACCTCACACCGATGCAAAACCCATACGGTTTCAAATACTGCTTTTCGAGGATTTGGGGGTCCGCAAGGCATGATGGGCATTGAGCGGGTCATAGACGAGATTGCCCGACACCTAAATAAGGATCCATTGGAAATACGTCAGGTTAATCTGTATGGGGAGAGCCCGCGAAACGCCACGCCTTATCACCAAGAGGTTCGCGATTATCAGGCACTTCAGGTAATCCCAGAGTTGGTCGAGAGGTCTGACTACAGAAACCGTCGAGAAGCCATCCGAAAGTACAACGAAGATCACCAATGGCTGAAGAAAGGTATCGCCTTAACGCCGGTGAAATTCGGTATTTCGTTTACCGCAAAACACCTCAATCAGGCGGGTGCCTTGGTCCACGTCTACAAAGACGGAAGCATTGCCCTCAACCATGGCGGCACTGAAATGGGCCAAGGCTTGTTCATCAAAGTTGCTCAGGTCGTCGCCGAGGAACTTCAAATTGACCTGGAGAGAATTCGCAATACGGCAACAGTTACCGACAAGGTTCCC
>JAJFIN010000443.1 GCA_021774955.1 Alphaproteobacteria bacterium
CCCACGCAATCAAAGACAATTTCCCTCGAGCTCTTTCATTAGCCGAAGACGGAATGCGTAAAGCTCGCGAACTAAAAGCCATAAACCCCGATTTTGTCATTCGTGAAACCTGGTACAAATTTACTATCGGCATGTATTTCGAGAACAAACGCTACCGCGATGCGAAAAACCTACTTCGGGAAGTTCTTGTCATCAATCCTAATGAAAAGACTTATTGGCGCCAGCTCGGCGCTGCTCATTCACTTTTGGATGAAGAAGATCAGGCCTATCAAATCCGTCAATTAATGTATGCCAAGGGTATGTTGACTAAATCCAATGAACTGGAGCTGCTCGCCCAACTTCATCTTGCAGCGGAAACGCCGTGGCGTTCGACGAGGGTGCTGGAAAAGGGGTTTACTGACGCTCTGCTGGATAAGGACGCCGACAATTACGAACTCCTAGCAATTTCGTATCAAGAAGCGCGTGAGTGGAAGAAAGCAGTAAAACCACTGACTACAGCAGCACAGAAGTCAGACGATGGTGATCTTTACATGCGTCTTTGCCAGTCCTACTTGTTCGACGAGAAATATGGCAGCGCGGAGAGCGCATGTCTGAAAGCTGTCAACAAAGGTAAACTACGCGATGCGGGGACTACTTGGATGTTACTTGGCACTACAAGATATAATCGTGGCAATTTGGAAGGTGCTAAAACAGCTTTTGTGAGAGCACAGAACTACGAAAAATCAGCCAGAAATGCGGGTCGTTGGATTAGGTTCCTCGACAATGAAATAAAGCGCGCCGAGGAAATTAAGGCGCGGGCTGAGCGGGCAGCGCGCGAGGCAGGGTCAACACTCCCGGCCGACAACGCTGGCTAAATAGAAGTAAATGATTTGAAAAAGGGACGTTCAACGACGTCCCTTTTTTTGTATTCTATCATTCCAGATTATGTTGGCTCTTCGTCACTGCTCGGTGAGAATGACAGCGCCTGACCGTTCATACAATAACGCAGTCCCGTGGGTTCCGGACCGTCTGGGAAGACATGACCGAGATGGGCATCACACTTAGCGCAGACAACCTCGGTGCGTCGCCGAAGGAGAGAACGATCGTCTCTCGTTTCAACCGCTTCGTCAGATGCAGGGGCATAATAACTCGGCCATCCGGTTCCGGAATCGTACTTGGCTGAGGCATCAAAGAGTGCAGCATCACAACAAACACACCGATAAACACCCGCATCTTTGTTGTCCCAATTGGGACCGGTGAAAGCGCGCTCCGTACCGTGCTTGCGCGTAACTTTGTATTGGTCCGGTGTTAACTGAGCCCGCCACTCTTTGTCAGTTTTGATGATTTTGTCTGTCATGGGTCAACTCTGAACGGTGCCGCAAGGATTTAGTTGTAAATGATCGATATCGTTTCTGCGACACATGCAGGGCGTTCCTGCCCATCGATCTCGATCTTGCATTCATTTGTTAATTGAAGCCCGCCTGCTTTGGGTTCACATGACAAAAGCTTTTGCCGCATGCGCACTTTCGACCCGACCGGAACCATGTTTGTAAACCGCACTTTATTGCAGCCATAATTGATACCGCGCGTGACACCTTCCACATTCAACATGCCGCTGCCAAGCATGGGTATCAGAGACAGTGTGAGGTAACCATGCGCTATGGGTGTTCCAATCTCTCTAGTCGCTCGCTCGACGTCTACATGGATCCATTGATGATCACCAGTTGCATCGGCGAATTGATTGACGCGGTCCTGCGAAATTTCCACCCAGTCAGATACACCAACTTCCTCACCGACGAGGCTTGATACATTGTCGAATGCGACATTTGCCATGAGACTATTCCTCTTGTTGTTGTAAGTATGTGAGAAGAAAATCGGGTTATGTCAGTGGCGTCAACCATTTTGCTGCCGTCATATGCCTTCTTTTCTCCGATAAATTGAGTCGTGCCCAAATCAGACGATTTTTGAATCTCGATTGCCCCAATACCGATCTCTAATGAGGCGTTTATAAAGTTTTCCGGTGGGATGCCTTGGCAATTCTTCAACAAAGTCAACGGTTTTCGGGCATTTGATTTTGCTCAATTCCTGTCGGCAAAAGTCGATAAGCTCTGCCTCCAAATCGGGTCCTGCATCATTCCACCTAGCCGGTTGAACTACCGCTTTCACTTCTTCGCCAAAATCTTCGCTCGGGATTCCTATGACAGCGACATCAGTGACGCGTGGATGCGTGATCAACAGGTTCTCCGTCTCTTGCGGATAGACGTTCACACCACCCGTGATGATCATAAATGCTTTGCGATCGGTGAGGTAGAGGTAACCTTCTTCATCTTGATAACCAACGTCGCCCAGTGTCGTCCATCCTTTGGCGTGCTTAGATTCTGCTGTTTTCTTTGGGTCATTGTGGTATTCGAATTCACCACCTTCACCAAAATAGATCGTACCGGGCTCGCCATGTGGTATCTCCTCCCCATCTTCTCCCACGATATGGAGTTCACCCAATAGCGGTTTTCCCACAGACCCTTCATGGGTCAGCCATTCCTCTGATGAGATCGTGCAAAAGCCATTGCCTTCAGTCCCTGCATAATATTCGGAGATAACCGGTCCCCACCAATCAATCATCTGCTTTTTAATGGGAATGGGGCAGGGTGCAGCTGCGTGAATGGCCATCTTCATGCTGGAAACATCATATTTCACACGAGTTTCTTCAGGCATCTTCAGCATACGCACAAACATGGTGGGAACCCATTGGCTTGCTGTAGCCTTGTAATGTTCGATATAGTGCAAAGCTTCTTCCGGATCGAAATGATCCATCACGATCGACGTCGCGCCCAGCTGCATGATTGTTAAATTGTAGCGCAGGGGGGCAGCATGGTAGAGGGGGGCCGGAGATAAATAGATTGTATCTCCCGTGAAACCGTAAACCCCTGCGATCAGCATTAAGAACGGCGACGTTTCATCAATAGCGGTATCTTGCAAAGCGCGTCGAACACCTTTCGGTCGGCCGGTAGTACCGGACGAGTAAAGCATGTCCGTTCCCAAACTTTCGTCTGCGATACGTTCTGCGGGCATCGCTTCAACTCGCTTTTCATAGGATTCGAACCCGTCGATGACATCGTCAATCATGAGGAAGGTAAGAGTGTCCGGTAACAACGAAGTCAATTCTTGAGCCACATCTTTCTTGGAGATGGAAGTGATGAATACTTTTGCGCTGCAGTCACGCACAATGTAATCCACTTCAGAAGCCGTAAGTCGCGAACTGATGCAGGTAAAATAGAGACCCGAGCGCTGAGCCGCCCAGCAAATCTCAAAATAGTATTTCGTGTTTTCTAAAAACAATGCCACTGCATCGCCTCGGGTGAGGCCAAGAGAACGAAAGAGCTGAGCGACTTGGTTTGATCTGTTTTCAAGCTCCTGATAGGTCGTGACTTCACCCGTCCGCGCCATAATGAAGGCAGGTTTGTCTGGCGTGCGCTCAGCATGTTGATAGATGTGCATTAAGGTGCCCTTCCCAATATCAATTCTTATTATTGTTGCAATGGTGTTGATCCATTGAGGATATAGACCAACAGCTTAGCATGGTGCATGCTTCTGCTCAAACGCTAGGATTGACGGTGGTTTGTCACAAAATGCTGAAGCGCTACTAGCCATCCATCTGGAACATGCTATCCATAGCAAAACAAAACCGCGTATCAAAGCCGACGGGAGGAAGTCGAAATGAATTTCGAGACCATCAAATACAATGTACAGGACAAAGTCGCCACGGTTACTCTGTCTCGCCCCGATAAGCTCAATGCTTTCACAAGGCAAATGATGGAGGAACTCATTGAGGCAGTCGATGAAATTGATCGCGACGACGACGTTCGCGCTGTAATTGTGACCGGCGATGGTAGGGCATTCTGTGCCGGTGCCGATCTGTCAGAAGGAGCAAATACCTTCGATTATGAGGCGCGCTCCGACCGTGTCAGCGCGGGTAGAGGAAGCGAAGTGGATTGGTCCAATGAAAACATTCGTGATGGCGGTGGGCGTGTGACGCTACGTATATTCAATAGTACGAAGCCATTTATTGCCGCCGTCAACGGACCAGCCGTTGGCATTGGGGCGACCATGCAATTACCGATGGATATTCGCCTTGCATCTGAAACCGCTCGCTTCGGTTTTGTTTTTTCCCGCCGAGGTATTGTGCCTGAGGCCGCATCGAGTTGGTTTCTTCCACGCATAGTTGGGATTTCTCAAGCTTTGGAATGGACCTATTCTGGTCGGGTTTTCCCTGCGGCCGAAGCGCTTAGTGGGGGCTTGGTGAAAGAAGTACTCGCACCAGATAATCTTCTATCTCGCGCACAAGAAATAGCTCGCGAAATAGCTGACAACACATCCGCAGTGTCTGTTGCTCTCATTCGACAAATGATGTGGCGGATGCTGGGTGCTGACCATCCCATGGAAGCGCACAGAATAGATAGTCGTGGGATCTATGCCATGGGTCAATCAGTAGACGTGAAAGAAGGTGTGACATCTTTTCTTGAAAAGCGAGCTCCAAAGTTCTCGATGAAACCATCAAGCGATATGCCGTCTTACTATCCGTGGTGGGAAGAGCCTGATTATCGATAACCGAGTTTGCGGGCATTGATGTGACGCAGGTTTGAGAAACCCAAGAACCCTAACCATACACATACGCCAGCCGTTGCAGAGACAGCAATGGCGTCGAGCGGTCCGAACGCTCTCACCAAGTATCCAGCAGCGAAGGCTGCGACGGGCGACATTCCAAATTGCGTCAACATCGAGATGGATAGGATGCGCGCTCGGTGTGAATCCGGTGCAGCCTGTTGTAAAAGCGACCGGCTCATTGACATGCTGACACCACCCGTAATTCCCCATACTAAGATCATCCCGAAAAACAGAAAAATGGGGAGCTCAAAATGAATGAGATACATGGCTGATATCGCCCCTATTGCAGAGACCAACATTACTCGGCCGGGAAAGGGAAACTGTGGAAATCGGCTAAGCATCATCGACGAGATGGTGACACCACCAAAAAAACAAGCAAGCATCATCGAAAGCGCCAGAGAATCTCCGTCGTATACCTCGCGCACGATGAGAGGTAAAGTCACCAAAAACACACCCATGTTGACCAAACTCATTATTGACGACCATGCAATGACTGGACGCAATACCGCAGACCCAAATGCAATCTCAAACCCTTCACGGAACTCGCTTACCAGAGACAGTTTTTTTTCCGACCGAGGGCGCGGATGGGGTTGGGTAGGTGAGAGTTGGAAAGTCGTATAAATCGCGCATGAAAAAATAACCAGTTGCGTTGCAAGCAAAGGAATAGGTCCGATTAAGTCGGCGCGCGCGACTAGTGAAATGCCAAGCATTTGCATGCCAAATTGTAGACCATTGGCGAATGTAACGGCTCTCTGAATTGGCACATCATCATGACGTGCAACCTTCGTCAGTAAAGCATCTCTTGCGGGCTGAATGAGTGTCATGACACTACCACCAAAAAAGGAAATAAAGACGATAATCCATGTGGTGGTTTGGTCAGCAAGGATAACTAGTGACAGCGCAATAGGGGGCAAAAGCGTGAACATCTGAAGCCGAATGAGATGTTGGCGTAGCTCTTTACGATCCGCAAATAAACCTCCGATCAATGCGAATATCAATTGCGGTAGTTGGATAATCATCATCGCAATACCCACCACTTCCGGTGGTTCACGGAGGTAAAATGTGATCAGCCATTGAACGAGAACAAATTGAATGCCACCTGCAAAAAAAAATAAACCTTGGCCGGACATGTACCACTGATATTGGCTCAAGTTGGGAAGCAATTTTGCTTTGACAGCATGCGCCAAGGTTTCTGTGTTGGGATCAACAAGTGAAGGTTTGGTGTCTGTCGTTTTTGAATTCTTGTTTTCGGACTCCATGGTCCTTTGGTTATGCGACACCTAACTTCACAAAGCCATACCAAAATAGACGAGATGGGACGATTGCACTGTTTGTCTCGAACAATAGATTTTGTCGGTTAGGGTCCAGCGGATTCTAGTATCGGCGTGCAATGTCGTGCTTCAACGCGCCACAAACGGCTAAAAATAAGAAGAAACAATACCACCATAAACATTCCCATTGAAGGCACCAGGGTGGCCTTGTGAGGTCCAATCGCATCTACGACAAACCCTAGGCCAAAGGCGCCAAGAGGGCCGCCGCCCATGAAACCCATTTGAAATGCCGCCATGACACGCGCCCTGTGCGTTTCGGGTGCTGTTTCTTGTATTACCAATCTGCCGATCGTTATCATGACACCTCCGCCGACGCCCCAACAGCACATCAGGACAACTAAAAACCAAAAAGGCACAGGGATGGACATGCCAGCAAGGATCGATGCTCCGATGATCAAAGATGTGATAACAGCTCGCCCGCGTCTATTGACCCGTCCACGCCTCATGAGAACCAATGCGGAAGCAATCGTGCCCACCCAGAAGGCAATGTTGAGTGCTCCGAGATACGCAGAACCCGCATGGTAGTAATCACGCACAAGAATAGGCATGACCACAAGGAAAGTACCGACGAAAAACAGGCCGGCCGCAAAATTGCTCACCAAAATCGGCAGCATGACGCGTGATTGATTCATTTCGGCGAGACCACTTCGGATCTGACGCCATTGATGTTTCAATCCAGCACTAAATTTGCCACCGACAGACGGTTCGATTTGACGGTGAATTCTCGAAACAAAATACGCTCCAACGAGTATAATAAAACCTTGAAACAAAATAAGAGGAGCTGGGCCCACTTGCCCTGCAGTACTTGCTAAAACCATGCCGAAGAGTTGCGCACCAAATTGCGTCATGGTTACAGTTGCAACAGCGCGGTGCAATCCGTCGCGGGAAACCATGTGGTTAAGCAGCGCGTCACGTGTTGGCGTGGCGAAGGAAGTCAGTGTACCCATAAAAACGGCGTAG
>JAJFIN010000444.1 GCA_021774955.1 Alphaproteobacteria bacterium
AAGGATCTCCCCGTAATAGGTGTCGATTTCTGCCAGTCGCGCGAGCCGCAGCCAATGCCAGTTGCGATCAGCAATGGTCACCGGAACTTCAAGGCCTTTGAGCGTTTGGGCCAAGGCCACTGACCATGGCGACGCACCGACGATGAGGAGGCCTGGTTTTGTCGTCGCCGATAGACCAAGCACACGCGATAGACCTGTGATCGAAAAGCCATGGGCCAAAACTGTGGCAAAGACGATCATGAACGCCAGAGGCACAAGCATGGCGCCATCTTCATAGCCAAGCTGAACGAGCTCTGCACCGAAGAAACCAGAAACGGCAATGGCGACAATCCCGCGCGGTGCGATCCAACCGACAAGCGTGCGTTCTTTCCACGTGAGCCCTGCGCCAAAAGTGCTGAGCCAAACTGTCGCCGGCCTGACCAAAAACAACATGGCCCCGACGAAGGCGGCGGCGCGCCAATCCAGTGCTTTGATTAGTTCGACATCAAGTGTTGCGGTCAGGACGATGAACAGCGATGACACCAGCAACAAGGTGATGTTTTCTTTGAACCGGCGCATGTCATCTAGACTTGAGATGCGCGAATTTGCCAAGACGGTGCCCATAACCGTGACCGTCAGCAGTCCCGTTTCATCCATGATCATGTTTGACAATGCGTAACAAACAACGACCGTCGATAGAACCAGCGGTGCTTTGAGGTAGTCCGGCACCAGCCCGCGTTTGAACCCAATTGCCAGCACGTAGGCGAGGCTCGATCCCAACGCTGCAGCAAATGCCGCAGACAGAACGAGCTTTACCATGGCACCGGTTGGTGAGAGAGCGAGCGACAGATTGTGGAGATATTCAAACACGATCACCGCAAAGAGGGCGCCGAGTGGATCGTTGACAATCGCCTCCCACTTCAAGAGGGCGGCAGGACGTGGGGCAAGTTTGGCTTGATGCAATAGCGGCATAATGACCGTCGGTCCCGTGACCACCAATATGCCACCGAACAATGTCGCGACCGGCCAAGAAAGCCCGGCTGCGTAATGGACGGCCAATGTTCCAAACAACCAGCCGAGCGGTGCGCCAAGCAATACCAACCGTCGTACGCCTTTAGTGGCTTCTTGAAGATCATGCAGATTGAGGTTTAACCCGCCCTCAAACAAAATGATCGCGACCGCGATACCGATTGCTGGGCGCAACAGATCACCAAAATCCGTGACCGGATCAATGAAACCAAATATAGGCCCAGCAAGAAGTCCAGCCAGAGACAGAAGAACAATAGCCGGCCATTGACGGTTCCAGGCAAGCCATTGGGCACCGATCCCTAACCCGACAATGATCGCTATCTTGATCGTCAGGTCTTCCAATGAAGAACTCCTGAAGGTGAAATGATAGGAGGCGATTCAGAATTTCATGACCCTATCAATCTACAAAGCCGGCGTCTCAATAAAACTTGGAACATCGATACCCGTACTTCGCTTGACAATTCGTCGTCTAACCTTGTAGGGAGAGATATGGAAAAACTTCTTACGAACGCTCCAAGCGAGCGACTTATTGGACGAATTACGCTCCTGGTTCTCTGAGAGAGCCAGGCGACTTCCGCGTTTTTCATCCATCTATCGTAAGAAAAAACCATGACTTCCCACATATCGAACACTCCAGGTGCGCAGCCGCGCGCCGATTATCAATTTTCCGTCGAAGCTGAACGAGACCCGGGCGCCCTGATGCGTGTGCTCGAGGTATCGGCTAAACGCAATTACGTACCGGAGCAGGTTTACGCTTCAGCTCTGACAGTCCGGTCCAATCGATACGCGATCGATTTTCGTTTGACTGGAATTACGGCGCATGAAGCAGAGGTCATTGCCGAGACGGTGCGTGCCATCACAACAGTATGTGTCGTTCTCAAATCGCAGATCACGACATCAAGAAACCAACTAGCGGTCTAGTAGCCGCGCGAAGGGTCGACCTTTGTCTTGGGTGGTTCTCCGTTTTGCACAAGTGCAACGTTCTCGGCAAAAAGAGTTGTAAGCGCAGGTAGGTAATCAGGAAAAAAACCTGCGGTATGCGGTGTAATAACGAGATTGGGTGCTGTCCAAAATGGGTGATCCTCTGGGAGCGGTTCTTGTTCAAACACATCAAATGCGGCACCTTTTAATGCACCGTTTTGCAAACGCTCAAGTATAACATCCTCATCGACAATGCCTCCGCGGCCGATGTTCACGAAACCGGCGGTTGGTTTCATCGCCTCTAAGATAGTTCGGTCAATCGATCCACGTGTTTCGTCTGTTAGAGGTAACAGGCACACAAGAACATCTGATTGACGTGCAACTTCGATTGTTTCGCTTGAGGCAAAGACCTTTTCAACACATGGAATTTCCTTGGGCGTATGTTGGGTACCGATCACCCGCATGCCAAGAACCTTTGCCCTTTCAGCAAGCGCGACACCGATGCGACCCAATCCCAAGATACCAAGTGTTGCGCCAGCTACTTCAGGAGAAGCAAACATCTTCCATCGTTGCTCGCGTTGACCGGCAATGGCCCGATGCAAACCTTTGCGCAACATCATAACAAGCGTTAAAGCAAACTCGCTCATCGGCCCAGCGGTGACACCGGCCGCATTTGCGACCTGGCAACTCGTTATTAAACCATCAAGCGGAACTAAACTGTCTATGCCAGCACCAAAACTTTGAATGAGCTTTAATGATCGTCCTTTGTGCCAGTGACCCGGCGGCGGTCGAAAGGCTAGCAGATACTCGCACTCATGTAAGCCATCAGCGAAGGAAGCTTCATCTTCCCAGATAACGATCTCAGAATGGGGGGACTTAGCCGCAAGTAAATCACGGGCTTGTCCACCCACAGGTGTGTAAACGTGGATCTTGTTAGCCATCTATCTGGTCCAGCCCCAAATCGAATTAGTGCAAACTCATAGGGCCAAAAGCATTACACTCGAATCCGGCCGCTTCAGCGCGTGTACACCATCCCTTTCGAAATTCAAAATAGCTTTCTGTGTCGAGGGCCGATTGTGCCTCAGTTGTGATGATGGTGTGATCTGGATGACCTTCGGGCAATGCAGCAAGTTTTTTCACAAGATTAAGTCCAATATCGTCATTGTGGAACCGCATCCTCGGCAGGTCGATTTGATAGATTGATTTCTTTTCCGAAATAACGTCATCAAAATCTGCTTGAGCTCTCAGCGCTCTCTCGTAAGCATATTTGCTGTACACTATCCTTGCCACTTCCAAGTTATTCAAGAACACTTCGTTTTGACCGAGATCTGTTTCTTGCAGTTCTTCCAGCGCATCCTGTCCTGGCTGGCCCAGATCAAAATAGAAATGTGCCACGTCAAATTCTTCTATCGTGACATCTCCACTGGTCAATCGGTTGATTTGAGATTTGACCGACATTCGCAACGGATCGTTGAATGGCGTGTGCAGCGAAATCAAAACAAAACCCAAACCAACGGCCGTGATAACGTTGAGAGGAGACAATAACCCCAACCAGAATCCTTTACTCCTCAACGCTATGGCACGCATGAGCAGAGCGAGAACTGATCCCAGAGCATAAAAAACCAACACAACCATGAGCACGGCCCCCATATAACGAGGGGGTGTGAAACCATATTGATCCACACGTAGATATAACGCATAGGCAGAAATGGCGACATAAAATGGCGCAGTTAGAATTGTTGAATAGGTTGAGATCTGAAGCCAATTTGGTGGAAAATTCAAGCCATCCTGGCGCACACCGTTTGCGAAAACCAGAAGGGTGATCGCGATGAATCCCGTCAATCCAGTTGCGCTTGCTGTATCCCAAAGTTTTTCAAGGCCGGTAAACGGAAGAACCAAAAGAAAAGCCAACGAGAATAAAGCAATGATTGGGACAGCGAGACGGCATAGAAGTAAAGCAAGGTTCTTCCACATCGAGACAAAGCCGTCCCAGCCGCGCATTAATGCGACTGATAGGCCACCGACACTGCCCGCAACCGGCAAAAGAAACCAAGGTTCATCCATGAGCTCTAGGAAGAAATCAATTTCGATGACCTCGAACAAAGCCGTCCAGAGACCGTAGAGCCCAAAGATGATTCCGGTGAAAAGCATGCTGAGAAATAATAAAAGCGGTATGCGGATTATATTATCGAACAAGCGCGTGTAGCTAAATCCCGATGTACCCTTACCCAATATCGCCCTGAAGAATGCGGTCGCGACATAACAGAAATATGGCGCTGTTAGTGCGCCCCAAATTGCTAGGTGTGGAAACGATGAATCGTCTGACCATCCACCGCTCGTTTCGAACATAAAGTGAAGCGGCAACGCTGCGGCAATTGCAAGCCCGGTCGAGAAAAGTATTGAAGACACCGCGGTAGCGCGTGACCAAGTAAGCACGAATGCAGCCGATATGACGATCACGAAATAATACCAGGTGGGCGCCTCCGGCTTCCAGTGCTCACTTATGACGTAAAGCAACACACCCGCTAAAGCCCCGACCAATGCCGGGCCAAAAAGGTCGCGCCAATCACGTGCAGGACCACCAACCGCAGCTGCGGCTTTGTTTGGATCAAATGTCATGTTTATCTCCCCGCCTCACCCAGGTTTACGCTCTGCCTTTCAGAGTGGATTGTCAATATTTCGCCGATGTGGCGGATGTGTGACCAAACTTGGACAAGACCCCTAGATCCCATGTTACGGGCCGATTTACAGTTATGTTAGTATTGACTTACATTTCTAAATTGGTAAGATCCGATGAGATGCTTAGGAGAAAGAAATGTCGATCATTGTTTACGCTGGCTACAACGCGCCGCCCTTTGCCAAGGGCTTGATCAGAGATTTCCGCGTGCTGTGGATGCTTGAAGAAACTGGTCTCGCCTATGATGTGAAATGGTTTGACTTATCGCAGCGTGGCAACAAGTCAGAAGCCTATCTTGTGGTAAATCCTTTTGGACGCGTTCCGGCCATCAGAGACGAAGACACTGATCTCTCTCTATTTGAATCAGGTGGGATTGTCGGGTACCTCGCTCAGAAGTCCGGTCTCTTTTTACCGGCGACACTCAACGAAAATGCTAAGGCCAATCAATGGCTTGCTTTCACGATATCGACGTTAGAACCAATCATTGTCGATCATTTCTTTGCCGAGCATTTCTGGACAACAGAGATCGGAAACAAAGAGCGCCAAGAAAAACTTTACAGACAGTCAGCTGGGTTGCTTGCGGTTTTGAACAATGAACTTGAAGGACACGTTGCGCTGATTGGAAATGAGTTTTCTATAGCCGACCTGATGATGGGCTGTGTGTTGAGATATACCTTGGAGTTTGACTTACTCGACGAAGCTCCGGAAGTTGCTCGATATGTTCATACGCTTTATGGGCGGCCAGCGTTTAAACGCGCCTATGATCTGCATCTAAGCGGACCAATTGCTTGAGCAGCGCTTCACCCCCGCGCGTCGGCGAGGATCATTCCTGCACCCTTCTCTCCGATCATGAGGCAAGCTGCATTGGTATTGCCGCTCACGACGTGCGGCATTACCGAGCCATCAGCGACCCGCAATCCTTCAATTCCTTTAACTTTCAAGTCTGGCGTAACAACGGCATCATCATCGACGCCCATCTTGCACGTGCCAACGGGATGGAAAGTGGGACCGCAAACCGCTCGTACATAAGCTTCCCAGGCTTCATCGGTCTGAATGTTTTCATCTGGATATACCTTTTTGACGCAGTAAGGTTTCAATGCGTCGGTCTCACAGAGTTTCTGGCACAGCTTTCCAGCGGCGATCAGGGTTTTCAAATCGTAGTCATCGGCCAACATGTTCGGCTGTATGTTCGGCGGATCAAACGGTGAGTTCGAAGCAAGCGTGAGCTCACCACGGCTGCGTGACCGATTGACGTTGGCTTGGAAGGTAATGGCTGGGCGATCAGTTAAGATGATCTTGTCGCCATCAGCACCATATCCCATTGCACCAAAGTGGATTTGCACATCGGGATGGCTCATATGTGTTTCGGTCTTGGCAAAAGCCAGGGCCTGAAATACAACAGAGGTCAGCGGCCCGGCTCCTTTGAACATATATTGTGACGCATATTTTACTGCCGCCCACGGATTAAGTTCGACATTGGGGGTTGAGATAGAGACTTCGACTTGCAACGGAATGCAAGGGTGTTCATGAAGGTTTTGACCAACACCGGCGAGATCGCTCACCACTTCAATGTTGTGGGAGCGCAATTGCTCAGCCGGTCCGAGACCCGACAACATCATCAATTGCGGTGAGTTGATCGATCCACCGGCAAGGATGATTTCGCGCGAAGCTTGCGCGACGTGTTTTGTTTCGCCTTGTTGATATTCAAGTCCAACCGCTCGCGACCCTTCAAATAAGATCTTTGTAGCCAAGGCGCTGGTTTCAATAGTGAGGTTTTTCCGGCCACGCGCAGGCTGCAAAAAAGCTTGAGCGGAGCTATGCCGGATGCGCTTGGTTTGGGTCACATGAAGGATGGAAGCGCCTTCTTGATCAGGCCCGTTGTAATGAACATTCCGTGGAATACCACTTTCAACACAAGCGTCGACGAAGGCATGTGAAAGTGGGTGAGCGCCTTTGATTTGTTTGACGTTGAGGGGGCCATCTTGTCCGTAATCATTTTGCTCAAACTCATAGGATTCAACAGCTTTGAAATGAGGGAGTACGTCGTCAAAGGCCCAGCCCATGTTGCCGAGTTGAGCCCAGTGATTGTAATCATCACGGTCGCCGCGAACATAAATCATGCCATTGATAGAACTGCTTCCGCCGAGGATCTTTCCACGTGGCCAAAGTTCTGTGCGGTTGTTACGGCTGGGATCAGGAAGCGTGCGGTAATTCCAATCGCGTTTTGGATTGCGAACTGAAAGAAAAGCACCCAAGGGTGGGATTCGAAGGAGCGGGTTCCGGTCTGACCCACCTGCCTCCAGCAACAATACTTTGTGTTTACCGTCAGCAGTCAATCGGTTTGCCAACACGCATCCAGCACTGCCGGCGCCAACTATAATATAATCCCACATGGTGAAATCCATATTGTTGTTATTTTGAATTGAGAGTTATTTGGCGATCTAGCCGATAGGTCGTTCATCGGTAACCGTATAAACTTTTACATCCATCGATTTCACGTCGACAGAGCCAAGGGCTTCTTGAAAGGCAGCCATGTGCGGTGTTTGGAAATGCTCGGCTAAGGCTTCATCGCTTTGCCATTTTTCGAAAATCCGAATGGTGCCCGGATCATTCGCATCCACCGTCAGGGCATAGTCAATGCAGCCAGCCTCGGCCAAAGAATCCGCCATCATAGATTTCAGCAGATCAGATGTTCCTGCGATTTGGGTTGCATCAGCAACGACTTTTCCGGCGACAATGATCATGTTCTTTCTCCCTGAGATTTTTTGGTTTCCGACAGACCCTTAGCTCACAGAGTGCGTCAGGACATTTCTTCCACATCAATGCCGGTAATACCAAGCATAAATTCGGCGTAACGAAGAAGGTTTCCTGAGATGGGAGCAACGCGGTAGACCGAATGGTACTTACCACCTTCAACGGCTTCAAATATCCACTCAGCCCCTTCGATCGGTTCACATGGCTCAGAAGCGCACGGCGTTAGATTTTCAAGATTCCAAAAGTTTACCCGATAAAACTCCTCGTAGAAGAGTTCTAGCATGAGCGGCGCCAACAGCTTGGTCTCGTTCTGGCTGAGTTTTCCAACCTCTCCCTCTTTCGATCCATTGGTGCGTTTTGTTGTAAAACTGGCGTTTTCATCCTCGTCCAGCTCTATCAGGAACAGGAGGGGTTTAATGTCTGGCGAGCGCGAATCTGGCATCCAAATCAGTCGATAAGCTTCTTGGTTCGGATTGCGTGAAAGCTCCCAGAGACTTTCATCATCGAAAGCCCTCAAACGGCGGTCATAGGGTTTGAAGAAATCCTTCTCGTACAAAACCGACATAGGAACATCGCGAACCTCATCAATGGTGAGATCATCGTTCTTGTCATAGTTAACTCGACTATCCTGTGCCCATGCGGATTGTCCCATCAGGAAAACCAAACCAATCAGTGAGATGTGCCAAAGAGTTCTCATTCCCGTCCTTCCGTCAACGTGTACCTCAGATCCAATATCCGATAATTATGGCATAAAGCAGATCGTTTATAGGAAAATGAACAAGCTTATTCAATCACACCTATTGTGCGGCCCCAATTTGAATAATCTGGTGACCCGATATTAGCACTGCCGGCATTGAGACGTTCCTGTGGATCTTGCTTTTGCAGATCTTCCTGGCGAGCAGCGATGAGGTCAGGATTCACTTTGGTGCCCGTCCCTTCGATGATGCGGTTCATGAAGTTAAACAGAGCACATACAGAGACGGCATCGAATAAAGCGCGCTCGCTCCAACCCGCGGTTAGGACTGCATCTGCATCAGCTTGAGTGATGCGGCTTGGCTCTTCCGTTAATTTTTTCAAGTAGCGAAAGAGCGGTTTGAGTTTGTCGTCAATTGGTGCGGTATCGATATCCTCAAGGAGTTTGTCTAATGCTCCTTCTTCGGTGCCATAGAGTTCAGCATAAACACGATGCGCGCCAAAACAAAAGCTGCAGGCATTGAGCCCCGAGACAAATGCCGCAATCAGCTCCCGCTCTCTCAGAGTAAGAGGGGATTCACCACGCAAAAGAACATCATGATATTCCAGCAAAGGTTTTACGTGATGAGGAAAGGCTTTGAACACATCGGATAGGTGGTGGTTTTCTGGCAAGCAAGATAGAAATGGCATTCTAAATTTTTCCTTTTAACTTCTCTGACTCGAAAGTCTTGCAGGCTAAAATACTGTCGGTGAAATCTTCAAACCTGTGCTTCATAGGAAACAAATCATAGAGCATATCTCCAGCTATCGAAGTAACAATTTCGTTGCACACTATCCAATTTTGAGACCACAATTAGTAATTTGTTCACATAACTCACACGCAGAATGACTGAAGACCGACGCCAATTACTGCGCCATTCCCTGGCCTGAGAGTCGAGCTCGGCCACTCAATTACAATTTTGGTGAAATTGGCAGATATTAAAGGTGGCGACCGCCATCACACCCTTTATTTACGCTTAAGCTTTACGGTAAAGCTCGGTTAATCGCATCGGTTACATTGATGTCAAAATCCAACGAGCCTGCGCACAAGACGGATTCCGTCCTGGATCTACGAAAGCATCGCCGCATTAACATGCTGGCGAAGGCGCGCTATCTTGCAAGCGACGGTAGGGAATATGATGCGGTCGTTCAAGACGCTTCTATCAGCGGATTGTTTCTACACTCCGTCCACAAACCGAAGTCAGGAGACCGTATCATTGTCTATGTTGACGGATTTGGACGGGTAGAATGCATCGTGCGCCGGGTCATTGACGAAGGTTTCGCAGTTGAGTTTGGTGCCGGTGAGCGAAAACGCGATAGGTTAGTGGAAAAACTCACGCTCTTTGCCAACCAAGAATTGCTCGAAGGAAAAAATATTGCGTCGTTTCCGAGCATATCGTCCAAGCAAGAAGCTGTTACTCTTTGTTTGGAAAATGGCGATGTGATCCCTTGCAAAGTTAAAGACTTCTCTCTGGTCAGCGCATCTGTTCATCCTGCGAGAATGATTGCTATTGGAGAGCGGGTCAGCTTAGGAAAAATGAAGGGAAGAGTCGCCGCACATGCTGGCGATGACCTTATTGTCAAATTCCATGTCGGGAAGCCGTTGGACGACAATTAGTATTCCCAAGATCGGAAATTCCGATATTTAATTCCATACATTGCGAACGATACCAAACTAACGTGCTGTTAGCGGTGCCATGTCCAGATGAAGCCCGGCATCAACGAGCAAGGTTTCGCCCGTTACATTGCTTGACCATGGACCACAGAAAAAAGCAACAGCCCCGGCAACATCTTCCGGTTTTCCTGCACGCTTGAGCGGAGAGTTTTTCTTTTGCTGGTTGACGATTTCGGCGAACTTTTCTTCACCAAATCGATCACGAAACCATCGTGTACCAACAAACCCAGGACATACGGCGTTAACGCGAAGATCCGGGGACAATGATCGCGCCAGCGACAAAGTCATAGTGTTGAGAGCGCCTTTGGACGCAGCGTAAGCGACGGAACTTCCTATGCCGGTGACACCGGCAATAGAAGAGATGTTAACGACAGCCCCGGCTTCGCCCTGTTTAGCAAATCCGTCTTTCATTGATGGGGCTACCGCACGGATCATTTGGTAGGCACCTACAACGTTTACGCCATAAATATCTTGGAAGTCACTTTTGTCCAATGCGTCGAGTTGAGCATGATCTGCGAACTTAGTTGTCCCTGCATTGTTCACCAGGATGTCTATTCGCCCCCACTTGTCCATCGCGGCTTGTGCGAGCGCCTGACAATCTGTGTCTTCACCGATGTCGGCGCGAACCATGAGAACATCAACATCGTGTTCCTGGCATGCGCGCGTTGTCGCTTCTGCTTCTTCTACGCTTTTAGTGTAATTGATAACCACGTGGCTTCCGAGCTCCGCCAACTTTAACGCTGACGCTGCTCCTATCCCTGCTGCTGACCCTGTTATGATGGAAACTTTGTCTTTCAACATCGCGGCTCTCTTTCAATCGTTTTGTTTCTCTTAAGCGATGAACATATTGTAATGCCGAACAATACTAGTAGGACTTGGGTAAATCCAGCGCATGTTCAGCAATATGTGAAAGTGCGAGCTGCTCAGACACAGGCGCCAATCGAGCGATCAACACTTCACGCAGTAAACGCTCAACATTGTATTCTTTCGCATAACCCATGCCGCCATGGGTCAACACAGCTTGCAGACATGCTTCATAGCCGCTGCGCGCACCGATCACTTTTGCTGCGTTAGCTTGGGGGCCGCATGGTAGACTTTGGTCATAGGTCCAAGCCGCCTTCATGCATAGCGCGTAAGCCGCTTCTAACTGAGCCCAATTTTCCGCCAGCGGATGCTGGATGCCTTGATTTTGCCCAATGGGACGATTGAACACCACACGCTCTCGTGCATATCGACTTGCTCGATCAAGTGCGTCCTGACCGATCCCCACAGCCTCAATGCCAACCAGCACGCGCTCCGGGTTGAG
>JAJFIN010000445.1 GCA_021774955.1 Alphaproteobacteria bacterium
TACATCATCGGCCGAATTTCAATTTGACCGTCAATAGCGACCGGACGTTCTTGGATTTTATGCATGCCAAGAATGCCAGACTGAGGTTGGTTCAAAATCGGCGTCGACATCAGTGAACCATAGACGCCGCCATTCGAAATCGTGAAGGTGCCGCCCTGAAGCTCATCGATCTTGAGCGCGCCATCGCGGGCGCGACGGCCAAAATCATTGATGTCTTTCTCAATTTGAGCAAGGCTTTTCTGATCGGTATCGCGCACAACCGGCACAACCAGTCCTTTTTCCGTACCAACAGCAACGCCAATGTCATAATAGTTTTTATAGATGACATCATCGCCTTCGATCTCGCCATTTACCGCCGGAATATCCCTGAGGGCAACGACACAAGCTTTGACAAAGAAACTCATAAATCCAAGTTTCACGCCGTGCTTTTTCTCAAATAATTCCTTGTACTGAGCACGAACGGCCATGACATCGGTCATGTCGACTTCATTGAAGGTCGTCAACATGGCAGCTTTGTTTTGCGATTCCTTAAGCCGAGCCGCAATCGTTCGGCGTAGACGCGTCATCGGAACGCGCTCTTCGCGGTCCGCACGGGCCCGCGTCCCTGGTTGAGCAGGTTTCGCGGGCGGGGCTTTTGCCGCAACCGGCGTTGCCGCCTGTTGTGATTTTGCCTCCAAGGCCGCGAGTGCATCGGCTTTGGTGATCCGGCCGTCTTTGCCGGAACCAGCAAGCGTTGAGACTTCTAGATCGTTCTCCGCCACAATTTTGCGGACCGATGGCGCTAAAGGCGCATCATTTACCAAAGGTGTATCACTTGATTTCGAAGCTTCAGGTTTTGGCTGAGCTTCTGGAGCAGCCGTTTGTGCAACTGGCGCGGCGCTGACGCCACCACCGGAAATCACGCCTAACACGGCCCCAACTTCAACGGTCTCGTCAACCGCCACACTAATCTTCGATAAGGTCCCAGCCGAAACAGCGGCCACTTCAACCGCGACTTTGTCCGTTTCCAATTCAACAAGCGGCTCATCGACAGCAATGCTATCACCCTCCGCTTTATACCATTGAGCAACAGTAGCCTCGGTAACAGATTCACCAAGCGTGGGAACGACAACATCAATATCAGCACCGCCAGCGCTGGCTACAGGTGCCGGGTCAGCTTCGACCTTCGGCTCTTCCTTCACTATCATTGTCAACGATGCATCACCGTTAGCTTCGCCAATCGCACCTAAGATAGCCCCAACCTCAACGGTCTCGCCGTCGAGCACTAATATTTCAGACAAAACACCTGATGCGGGCGCTGGTACTTCCACTGTCACTTTGTCGGTTTCAAGCTCGACAAGAGGCTCATCGGCCTGAACCGTTTCGCCTGGAGCTTTAAACCACTGAGCAATTGTCGCTTCAGTGACAGATTCACCCAGCGTTGGTACGCGGATATCCACTGGCATCGTCTTCATTCCCTTTTTTATTCGAGCACCTATGCTCTACTCATTCACTTAATTGTCAAAGCTTCATCGAGAAATGTCTGCAATTCCTTTTGATGGCGCTTCATAAGGCCCGTTGCTGTCGATGCGGTCGCATGTCGGCCAACATATTGAGCCCGGGTATGTTCTGCTTCAATACGGGTCAATACCCATTCGATGCTGGGTTCAATAAACGACCAAGCGCCCATATTTTTTGGTTCTTCCTGACACCAAACAAACTCTGCGTGCTTAAACCGCGACAATTCCTTGATCAGTGACAGGGCCGGGAAAGGATAAAGCTGCTCAACACGCATCAGATAGACATCATCTATGCCGCGTTTTTCCCGCTCTTCGAACAGGTCGAAGTAAACCTTACCCGAACACATGATGACACGTTTGATCTGGCTCTCATTCTTAAGCGCGACGCTATATCCGGGGCGCATTTCCGCATCATCCCACAATACCCTGTGGAACGACGAACCGGGGCCAAATTCATCGAGCAATGAAACACACTTTTTGTGCCGCAGAAGACTTTTTGGCGTCATTAACACCAAAGGCTTGCGAAACGGACGATGGATTTGTCGACGCAGAATATGAAAATAGTTTGCCGGTGTCGTACAATTGGCGACCTGAATATTATCCTCGGCACACAATTGCAGATAGCGCTCTAGCCGGGCCGATGAATGTTCAGGTCCTTGACCTTCATAACCGTGCGGTAACAGCATCACCAGTCCACACATTCTCAACCATTTCCGCTCACCACTGGTTATGAATTGGTCGACAATGACTTGCGCGCCGTTGGCGAAGTCACCAAATTGGGCTTCCCACAAAACCAATGCATTGGGCTCGGCCAGGCTATAGCCATATTCAAAGCCTAAGATGGCAACCTCTGACAGCATAGAATCAATGACGTCATAGCGCGCCTGGTCAGCTGCAATATTGTTAAGCGGATAGTAGCGCTCTTCAGTTTCCTGATCGATGAACGCTGAATGGCGCTGAGAAAACGTTCCGCGCGATGAATCTTGTCCTGTCAACCGGACCGGATGACCCTCGGTGAGAAGCGATCCAAACGCTAGTGCCTCTGCCGTCGCCCAATCGATATTTTCACCGGTTTCGATCATCTCGGATTTGGTTTTCAACACTCGTTTGAGCGTCCGATGAACATGAAAATTTTCCGGATGATGGGTGAGGGCTGCACCAATCGTCATTAGCTGATCGGTTTCGACAGCCGTAGATCCGCGTCGATCTTCGTCTTGAGGTGTTGCAAAACCCGTCCAACGCCCTTCAAGCCAATCGGCTTTGCTTGGTTTGTAAGCTTGGCTTGCTTCAAATTCATCTTCGAGGAACTTGTGAAAATCAGCAATTCTCGATTTCACTTCTTCCTCGGTGACCAAGCCCTCCTTGACCAATTTGTCCGCATAGATCTTGAGCGTTGTTGGATGACCTTTGATTTTTT
>JAJFIN010000446.1 GCA_021774955.1 Alphaproteobacteria bacterium
CATCCCGCACCAGGCTAAATATGGCGACGGTATTGGCAATCCCGGAGATCAGGGGCACGGCATTTTGATGGGTGTCGCAGCGGGTGGCCATGCCATTAATATGAGCGAGTGCTTCATCAGCTGTGTTTTTTATCCTCCGGGTGAATTGACTTATGGATTGTTCGTCAACGAGCAGGGGCAGCGCTTCATCAATGAAGATGTCTATCACGCGCGCATCGGTGGATTTGCTTTGAGGCAACCTGGTAGTCGTATCTTTCTTTTTATTAACAACAAGTATTACGCGCGCTCGATGTATGCCGAAGCTGAGATTGTTGCCAGTGGCGAGGATGTTGCAGAGGTTGAACGTGAAGCGGGAATGCCTGAAGGTACTCTTCAGAATACAGTCGCTCTCTATAACAAATATGCCGCTATGGGTGAGGACCCAGTCTTCCACAAGTCGAAGGAATGGCTGGAACCTTTGGATGAGGGACCCTTTGCATTGATCGAGTATTCTCCAGGCACAATTTATTATCCAATGTTTACTCTTGGCGGGCTAGACACTTTGCCAACCGGCGAAGTTGTTACACCGGATCGGGAACCCATACCGGGTCTTTTTGCTGCAGGCCGTACAACAGCTGGAATCCCGCGCACAGGTATTGGATATAACAGCGGGATGTCCGTTGCTGATGCCACTTGGTCCGGGCGGCTTGCTGGCTGCACTGCTGCGTCAGGTTAGTTTAATTGCTTTTTTGATCTTGCTACTTGCCCCTATGCCCGCTAGTTGACTGGGCGTTTGATGGCAATGGGTAAGGTGTGAAATGAGTTTCAGCTTTCAGGTAAATTCAAGCGATGGGGCGGCCCGGACTGGCGTAATTTGCACAAACCGTGGTGAGATTCGAACACCGGCGTTTATGCCTGTGGGGACAGCTGCCACTGTCAAGGGGCAAACCGTCGAAATGGTTCTGCAATCTGGTGCTGATATACTGTTAGGCAATACCTATCATCTAATGCTTCGTCCTGGTGCGGAGGAAATCAATCAGCTGGGCGGTCTTCACAATTTTATGAATTGGTCGCGCCCGATCTTGACAGACTCTGGAGGGTTTCAGGTCATGTCCCTGGCTAAGTTGCGCAAGATGACTGAGGAGGGGGTGACCTTTCAATCGCATATCGATGGCTCGACACATGTTCTAACACCTGAACGTTCAATGGAAATTCAACGTCTACTTGGGTCAGATATTCAAATGGTTTTGGATGAGTGTACACCGTATCCCTGCACGAAGGAGGAGGCGCGCATCTCCATGGAGCTATCCCTTCGATGGGCTGAGAGGTCAAAAATAGCGTTTAGTGGACAAACGGATAATGCTTGTTTTGGGATTATCCAGGGTGGGATCTATGAAGATTTGCGGCACAACTCATTGGAGGGTTTGAAACAAATTGGTTTTGACGGTTATGCAATTGGTGGCCTCGCGGTGGGTGAGGGACAAGAACATATGTTTAGAGTTCTTGATTCCATTGCTTCGATAATGCCGGTTGATCATCCACGCTATCTTATGGGTGTCGGAAAACCCGCCGACCTTGTTGGGGCTGTGTTGCGTGGCGTCGATATGTTTGACTGTGTGATACCGACGCGCTCCGGGCGCCATGGTCAGGCGTTTACGCGATACGGCACGATCAATCTACGGAACGCACGACATGCACAAGATCCCAGGCCTATTGATCCCGAAAGTAATTTTGAACCGTCGTGTCAATATAGTCGCGCCTATTACCACCACTTGTTTAAAGCTGAAGAGCTACTTGGCCCAATATTATTGACCTGGCACAATCTACGATATTATCAAGACCTGATGGCAGAAATGCGGAATGCGATTGAGGCAAAGGGATTAGGAGTATTTATCGAGCGGTTTGAGTTTGATCAGGCGCGAGGCGATCTGACATCAATCGGTTGAGGAAATGTTTTGCTGGAGAAAATGGTGAGCCCGGCAGGAATCGAACCTGCGACCCACTGATTAAAAGTCAGTTGCTCTACCAACTGAGCTACGGGCCCACTGTTTCGTGAAATTCGGCGGACCATAGGGGCGCGATTGCTGGCGGTCAATAGAATTTCGAAGCAATTTTCGAAGACAGACAATGCTGTGACATTGCAAGGTTTTGCGATAGCTCTTCACCGTCAATATGAGCTTTTAGTGCTGGCGAATGGGCGTCGGAATGATCAGAGTGAAAGTAGATCCGCTTCCAAGTTCTGATTCGACTTCGATATTACCTTGGAGAAGTTGTGCTAATTCGCCACAAATGGCCAAGCCAAGGCCTGTTCCAGCAACAATTGCTGTTGGCGTCTCATCGAGTTGGATGAACTTCTCAAATAGGCGGCCACGGTCCTCTTGTGAAATGCCTGGGCCTGTGTCTTTGACTGAGAACCTTGTGATACATTCTGAATTTTTAGTATTCTGATCTACTACTATCGTGACTTCACCGGCGCTTGTGAATTTCCAGCTATTGGAAATTAGATTATCCAAAATCTGTTTGACTTTGCCTCTATCGGCTATGATTTCATTATCCCGGACAGCAACTTTATTGATTTTGAATTGGATGGATTTCTCTTGGAATCGCGGTCGCCAAAGTGAATCAATTGACTCACATAGTTCCGATATATGAACGGGCCCGAGTGTTACATCCATTTTACCGGATTCAATTTTTGCTAGATCTAAGATGTCATTGAGGATGTGTAGGAGAGAATTTCCAGAATTACGTATTATTTCTGCGTAGTCGCGGTGTTGCCCCGAAAGACCTGACGCCATAAGAACTTCGGCCATACCCATAATACCATTCAAGGGCGTCCTGATCTCATGGCTCATATTGGCTAGGAATTGAGATTTTGCTCGATTTGCGGTTTCTGCATCACAACGGGCTAAGAGAAGCGCATCCTCATATGAACGTCTCTCGAGTTCTGCAGATGCTCTGTATGCGAATAATTCTAATATAGATTTGATGGTGGGAGCATCGACCATTTCTTTTCGATCCATGACAGCGATGATTCCAATTACAGCGCCAGTGTGATCAAATAAGGGGGTCCCCGCATAGCTTTCGAATTGTGCATCAGAAAGCATATGGTCATTTGGAAAAGTCTGCTGAACGTTTTGAGGATAGTAACAAATACGTTGTTCAACGACTTCGTGGCACGGTGCACCGATGAGATCATAGGTGAATGGGGGCTGCAGCTCTTCGTGATCGAAAAATACGATGGATTCAACTTGATCTTGGCCCAAGCGACGACCGACAAATGCTGCATTTACACCTAAAACGGTGGCTAATTGCTGCGCTAATTTGTCAAAGTAAGACTGCCCGATTTCATTGGTAATTAGGGGTGTCACCTGGGAATAGACATCGGAAATGTCTATCGCGTCGGCCGTGGATGTGTCGATCGATACGTTTGACAAGCTTTTCCTGGGTGGATTTGTTCCACCGGACCCCTAGTGTGTTAGCGTTCTAAGCATTCTAATGTGACGGGATCAAAAATTTCTTAATCAGCTTGAGATTCTACCTTTTGCTGAATTCTCATAATTGAATTCAAATCCGGGAGTTCGTTCAAAATTGACAATATGTCAGAAAGGAAGGAAACTGCTTTCGAAGGAAAACATGGATATTTCCTGTAATCGGATTTCAAACCTATGACGCAACTGAGCTTCGATTCGGTTGAACTTCTATCAGATCATCAATATGAGCGACGTCTGGTTAGCGTGGGGTATGAATTGCATGGCGGGTTTGACCATGACGACCAATATCAATCTCCGCGAACATTGGTGAGATGGCCGGCAGTTAAGGCATGGCAAGGACAACTGAAACAACGAGAGTGGCCACTGATTGACGCGACTACTGAACTTCTAAAGCGGTCCAATTATCCGAATCTTCAACAACAACAATTTTTGCTCAAAAACGGTCACGGACAATCGCTGTGGAACTCTTTGACGATAACGGGTTTCATCGAGGCGCGCGGTCGCGCTTTGTGCAATTTGGATGCTCCCGACTTCCAAGACGTAATTGTCGAAGATATTTCCAATATGTGTGCAGGGCACTTGTCAAAAGGCTTGCTTTGGGCCCATGGCGCTGATGAAGGGGGAGATCCCAATAATCCGCAAATTGGGGCTCATGATGCGATGTGGTTTGCCGCACGTGATTTGTGTTTTGGTAAAGATGCGTATCCGATTCCTGTCATTCCCGAGACTTTGAGTCGTCCTGTCGATGTCCCACCATTCCAAGGCCTTTCTCGCCCGCATGCCGACTTGATTTCTCTTTTGATGAACGTATTGATGATTGAGGTACGAGCTGAATCCTTTTTCCAGTTTTGCTGCAAAGTAATGCGCGCGTCAGATACTTTTGCCGAAAACAAAGAAAATGCATTGAAGGCAGCGCAATTGGTCGAATTTATCCGCCAAGACGAGGCCATTCATGTGGCGTATCTTCAAACAGTAATTTCGGAAATGCGAGGCCTCACTTTCGAGCTAACAGATGGCAGCGCTATTGGTGGGGCCGGCATGATCGACGATGTCTGGTCGGATATGGTTGTTTGGCACGGTGCAACTCAAGCTGATCTTGCACGTGATCAATCTAGAACAACAATTAGAGAGAATATGTTGAAAACCCAAAATGGCGGATCCCTTTTTTATGAATTTGACGCGTTGGAAGGGCGGTAATTGGTACAACAAGCAAATTAGCCAAAAACGCTAGGAAATCCTCCTGGCCCGCCATGATTATGTTTGGTAAAGAACCATTTGGAGCTGCGGCAGATAAGCAATTTGTGGCAACTAATTGGCTGTGTTAGTTTATTCAATGTTGGGTCAGGATTACGGTCATAAGCGGGTCGCTTATCGGATCGTGTCCAGTCGAATGGAGATGGGGGTTTTGCATGCGAGTTTTGGTACTGGGTGGAGATGGTTTTTGTGGGTGGCCGTCGGCGCTACATCTTTCTGCTCAAGGGCACACCGTCAAAATCATTGACAATCTGTCTCGTCGGCAAATTGACGAAGAACTAGGTGCCGCATCTTTGACACCAATCGCTTCAATGGAGAATCGGCTAGATGCGTGGCGGAGAGTGTCTGGCAACGAAATTGGATATTCCAATATCGACATTGCTAAAGACTATGATCGGTTGTTGGATGAAATTGAGGCCGAACGTCCCGATGCCATAATCCATTTTGCTGAACAGCGTGCCGCGCCTTACAGTATGAAGTCGCCTCGCCAT
>JAJFIN010000447.1 GCA_021774955.1 Alphaproteobacteria bacterium
GCGCGGCGGTGCTGGTCCAATGATTGGCAGCATGAGGTAGAAGCCTTGGCCCGAGCCCCAAACAGCTAATGTTTGGCCGAAATCCTCGCTATGGCGCTCCATGCCCATGCTTTTTGCCGGGTCGAAAATACCGGCAATTCCAATTGTCGTGTTGATCAAAAAGCGGCCCGATGTATTGCCGGCGCGCTTCCATTCGCCTTGAAACAGATCGTTAACGAAAATAACCGGGGCATCAACGTTGTGGGTGAAATTGTCGACGCCTTGGCGTACCGGACGCGGGGTAATGAACCTATAGCCTTTTGCCAATGGTTTCAGGAACTTACGATCGAGGAACGTATTGACGCGGAAAAAGCGACGATTCCATTTTTCAAACGGATCGTTGATTTCATCGATTTCACTCGTCTCGTTAAGTTCGTCTTCGTGAGCCGCACGGACAGGGGATGAAATCAACACCGACGTGCCAATTATCAAAGCGATCAGCCCATGAATCCATGATCTGGTGTTTTTGCTCTTGGTCGATTGCATCTTGACCATAAGCATCCCCCTTACGTTCGCGCTCAAATATCCCACAGGCCACCCCGAACCCTTGCTAGCATAGCTACAATGTTTGACCAAAGTCTCAATAGTGTGTCTGGTCGTCACTTTTTGCGCTTTTGCAGAATTTGTTGCATTTCGAGCGCAAGCACTTGTCTCAATTAGCATAATAATATAAAGATATGTTTATATTTGATTTAGTTGTGTGGTAGATGATCATCCGTTATGGAATCGCTTGAATCAGTCGTTAATAATCTACGTGCCGCTGGAGAGCCAACGCGATTGCGTCTGTTGGCGGTCTTGTCACGGGCAGAATTGACGGTTACCGAGCTCACGCAAATATTGGGTCAAAGCCAACCGCGGATCAGCCGCCACCTAAAACTAATGTGCGAAGCCGGTCTGCTTGAACGGCTGAGAGAAGGGGCCTGGGTTTTCTACCGGGCCAGGGATGTTGCTTCATCTGCGCATGCCGATGAAATTGTCCCCTTGATCTTGAAAATGATCCCCTTCGATGACGTTGAGATTTGTCGCGACCTTGTCCGGCTTGAAACGGTGCGTAGGCAAAGGCACGAATTGGCGTCTGACTACTTTCGACAAAACGCAGATCAATGGGCTGAGATTCGAGCGCTTCACGTTTCTGAAAAAGATGTAGAGCAAGCTATGGTCGACATCGTTGGCTCCGCTCCAATCGGAGCCATGATTGACGTTGGAACCGGAACGGGCCGCATTCTAGAACTTTTTGGCCCGATGATCGGTTCTGGTATCGGTGTCGATCTTAGTCACGAAATGTTGTCGATTGCCCGATCTACCGTGGACAAACCCAATCTTTCACATTGTCAAATTCGCCAGGGAGATCTTTTCTCATTGCCGTTTGAAAATGGAAGTGAGGACGGATCTGGCGTTGATCTGGTTACCATTCATCAAGTGCTTCATTATTTGACCAATCCCTCGGCGGCCATTGAAGAAGCGGCCCGCATACTGGCACCGGATGGTCAGCTTTTGATTGTTGATTTTGCACCCCATGGGTTCGAGCAGTTACGCGAGAACCATGCGCATCGTCGGCTTGGATTTTCCGATAGCGATATTTCGCGATGGTGTAGTGATGTCGGCTTGAAGCTCGTGGATTCACGACATATGCCGCCAGCGAAAAATTCGGATGATGGACTAACAGTCTCTCTCTGGTTGGCCAAAGCAAAAGGGTCTCGTGCAAGAAAACCTAAACTGGAGGTGGTGTCATGAGTGTTCCCATCCAAGCATCGTTTGAATTTTCACCTCCCAAAAATGCCGAAGCGGAAAAAACCCTTTGGCAAAGTATAGAGCGGTTAGCACCGCTGAAGCCTTCATTTGTATCAGTGACCTATGGTGCGGGTGGTTCAACGAGAGAACTTACCCATGCGACCGTGAAGCGGTTGGTCAATGAAACCGATCTTGCGCCTGCTGCCCATCTAACATGTGTCGCGGCTTCGAAGAGTGAAGTCGATGAGGTCATCCGGTCTTATTGGGATATTGGCGTAAAGCATATCGTTGCGTTGCGTGGAGACCCACCGGAAGGTATCGATGCGAAATATGAACCGCACCCGAAGGGTTATGAGAGTTCAACAGACTTGGTGCGCGGTATTAAAAACATTGCCGATTTTGAGGTGAGTGTTGGTTGTTATCCGGAAAAGCATCCGCAAAGCCCATCGATGGAACAGGACATCGAGTTTCTGAAACAAAAGGTTGATGCCGGTGCGACGCGTGCCATTACTCAATTGTTCTGTGAAGCAGATCACTATTTCCGTTTTATCGATCGCGTGCGCAAAGCGGGCATTGAAATTCCAATTGTACCGGGCATTATGCCGGTGACCAATTTCAAGGGCTTCCAACGTATGGCTACAGGTTGCGGCGCTTCGATTCCGGATTGGTTTGCCGATCGATATGTGGGTCTAGATGACGACTTAGAAACGCGCCGTCTCGTTGGTGCCATGGTGACGGCTGACCTTTGTATGCGCCTTTATGATGAAGGCATTACTGATTTTCATTTTTATACCCTAAACCGCGCGAGCCTTACCTATGCCATTTGTCATGTATTGGGTTTGCGCCCATGAAACCAAAATCACCCAATCATGAACGAGGGGCAAAATCATGAGACCCTATGCTGACAATGTAAAATACTTGCAGGATGAAGCTTTAAAGCGGGTGCTCGTTTTTGATGGCCCACGCGGCACTATGATACAACAGCGGCAATTGTCGGAAGAAGAATTCCGGGGCGAAAGGTTTAAAGATTATCCGACGTCTTTGAAGGGTAACAATGACCTTCTCAACATAACGCAGCCGCAAATTGTTGAAGAAATATTCAGCGAATATCTTGATGCGGGCTCTGATTTTGTTGGCACCAATACCTTTAATTCGACATCGATAAGTCAAGCAGATTATGGCCTTGAAGAAATTTGTTACGAGTTGAATTTCGAAGGCGCAAAAATTGCCCGTCGTGCTGCGGATGCAGCAACACAAAAGACACCGGACAAGCCGCGGTTCGTTGTTGGTGCCATGGGTCCGATGAGCAAGACGCTCAGCATATCGCCAGACGTCAATGATCCAGGTTATCGCGCTGTTACTTTTGATGAAGTGAAGGCGGCGTACAAAGAAGAAGCTCAAGGTTTGGTTGACGGCGGTGTTGATTTTCTAGCGGTTGAAACGGTGTTCGATACGCTCAATTGCAAGGCGGCTATTGTTGCCATCGATGAGGTGCGTGAGGAAAAGGGGATCGATATTTCGATCATGGTGTCGGGGACTATTACTGATCTGTCGGGACGGACTCTCTCGGGGCAAACCGTTGAAGCATTTTGGAATTCTATCAGACACGCCAAGCCTTTTAGTGTTGGGTTGAATTGCGCCCTTGGAGCCGAAGAGATGCGCCCGCACATCGTTGAGTTCGCCCGCATCGCAGATTGCCTCATATGCACTTATCCTAATGCTGGCCTGCCCAATGAGTTTGGTGAATACGACCAGACACCGGAGATTATGGCAGAATTTCTGGGTGAGTGGGCAGAAAGTGGATTGGTCAATATTGTCGGCGGGTGTTGCGGTTCGACACCGGCGCACGTCAAAGCGATAGCAGAGGCCGTTGCCGATGCCGCGCCACGAGAACGAAAATCACAAATTGTTACGACACGGCTTGCAGGCCTTGAACCCCTGGCGCTGCCGCAATGACCAGTACAGCAAATTTCATCAATATTGGTGAGCGCACCAATGTCACCGGTTCGGCCAAATTCAAAAAGCTCATTCTTGGTGATGACTATGACGCCGCCCTTGAAGTAGCGCGCGACCAGGTTGAAAATGGGGCGCAGATCATCGACGTCAATATGGATGAGGGCATGCTCGATTCCAAAGAGGCGATGGAGAAATTCCTGAAGCTGATTGCTTCTGAGCCCGATATCTGTCGCGTTCCGATCATGATCGATTCTTCCAAATGGGACATTATCGAGGCGGGCCTTAAAACGGTTCAAGGCAAGGCAATCGTCAATTCAATCTCACTAAAAGAAGGCGAGGAGCCGTTCAAACATTACGCCAAGCTCGTCAGGCGGTATGGCGCCGCCGTTGTGGTTATGGCTTTCGATACCGACGGGCAAGCCGATACCGCAGCCCGCAAATACGAAATCTGCGAGCGCTCTTATCGCATTCTCGTCGATGAAGTTGGCTTTCCACCGGAAGACATCATTTTTGATCCCAATATTTTTGCCGTCGCGACAGGCATAGAAGAACACAACAATTATGCCGTTGAGTTTTTTGAGGCGGCTAAGCAGATCAAGGCAAACCTTCCTTATGCACGCGTGTCGGGTGGGTTATCGAATGTGTCGTTTTCGTTTCGCGGTAACGACCCGGTTCGCGAAGCGATGCATTCGGTGTTCCTCTATCATGGCATCAAGGCCGGACTCGATATGGCCATTGTCAATGCGGGGCAATTGACGATTTATGATGACATTCCACCCAGCCTGCTAGAGCCGGTCGAAGACGTCATCCTCAATCGGCGCGATGATGCGACAGAGCGCCTGCTTGATGCCGCCGAGCAATATCGTGGGCAGGGCGGACAGAAACGTGAAGTCGATCTTTCTTGGCGTGAAGGACCAGTGCAACAACGCCTTACCCATGCGCTTGTCAACGGCATCACTGAATACATTGTCGAAGATACAGAAGAAGCGCGTGCGAATGCGACCCGGCCGCTTGATGTCATTGAAGGGCCACTCATGGCGGGCATGGATGTCGTGGGCGATCTGTTTGGTTCAGGAAAAATGTTCCTGCCGCAAGTTGTCAAAAGCGCGCGCGTGATGAAGCAATCCGTTGCTTATCTTATGCCTTTCATGGAGAAGGAAAAAGAAGAAGCAGGCATTACCGAAGATAGCAATGCCGGGACAATCCTACTGGCAACGGTTAAAGGAGATGTTCACGATATTGGCAAGAACATCGTTGGCGTTGTTCTTCAGTGTAACAATTATAAGATTATTGACCTCGGCGTCATGGTGCCTGCGGCTGACATTCTGGCTTGCGCCAAAGAAGAGAATGTCGATATCATTGGCCTGTCCGGACTGATCACACCCAGTTTGGATGAGATGGTGACTGTCGCCAGTGAAATGGAGAGACAAGGCTTTGACGTGCCGCTTCTGATTGGGGGGGCGACCACGAGTAAAGTTCACACCGCCGTAAAAATCGATCCGACCTATAGAAAAAACCAAACCGTCTATGTGACCGATGCCTCCCGGGCGGTTGGTGTTGCAAGTCACATTATGAATCATGAGACACGTGCTGAGTTTCTAAAAGAAACCAGGGCGGAGTACGAAGAGATGGCACGCCGTCACGCGCAAGGTAAAAAGCAGTCGGCGCGTGCGCCGCTTGAACAAGCGCGGGCCAACAAATATGTCGTCGATTGGTCTTCCTACCAGCCGCCAGTGCCTCAGTTTCTCGGGTTGAAGACCTTTGAAACTTATGACCTCGCAGAACTCACGCGGTACATCGACTGGACGCCGTTTTTCCAGACTTGGGAACTAGTTGGTAAATATCCACAGATCCTTGATGACGCAAAGATCGGGGAAGCGGCAACTCAGCTTTACAATGATGCCCAAGTGATGCTGCAACGGATCATCGGCGAACAATGGTTGACGCCTAAAGCGGTGATCGGATTCTGGCCCGCCAATGCAAGGGGCGATGATATTTTGCTTTATGCGGATGAAACACGCCACGAGGTCGCTTCAATTTTTCACACGCTACGCCAACAAATGGCGCGCTCTAGTGATCGATCAAATTTTGCCCTGGCTGATTTCATCGCACCTGAAGAGACAAACACGCCGGATCATCTTGGTGGTTTCGTGGTGACCGCCGGTGGCGTGGAAGAACAGGTAAAGCGTTTCAAAGAGGCCCATGACGATTATTCAGCCATTCTCTTGCAAGCACTTGCTGATCGCTTTGCCGAAGCTTTTGCCGAGCGCATGCACGAACGGGCGCGGAAAGAGTTTTGGGCCTATGCTTCTGAAGAAGCTTTCGATAATGAGGCGTTGATTAAGGAGAGCTATCAAGGCATTCGCCCGGCGCCTGGCTATCCAGCGTCACCCGATCACACGGAAA
Organism: Alphaproteobacteria bacterium; assembly: GCA_021774955.1. GTDB lineage: Bacteria > Pseudomonadota > Alphaproteobacteria > M2410 > M2410 > JAJFIN01. The sequence continues at coordinate 6,133 of JAJFIN010000447.1, forward strand.
AACGTACATTGTTCCGCCTGTTGGAATCAGAGCAAAGGATCGGTGTTGGCCTGACGGAAAGTTGTGCCATGTTGCCTGCATCTTCGGTTAGTGGCCTTTATTTCAGCCATCCGGAAAGCCAATATTTTGGCGTTGGTAAGATCGGCAAAGATCAGGTCGAGGACTATGCCAAGCGCAAGGGCGTTCCGTTCGAAGAGATGGAACGCTGGCTGAGGCCGAACTTGGGATATGAGTCTTGAAAATCCGTATGGCTTACCTTTGAATGATCGGTTGATCCGGCGCCTTTAGGAAATCGTCCGACTGCTGTATGATGAAGAGTTGGCTCAAAAGAGCGAGGACGGTGTTTGTTCGTCCGTCATCACAATCTTCATCTTTGTCCGCTTCTGCGTCTCCAGCAACGTAATCTACTCCATTGTATTGGACATGTGCGGCGAAGTTTTTTGCGCTCTTTTTGTGAATATTAAATAGATCGGCCGATTTAGTTTCGGATCCTGGGCAAATTGTTTGCACAATATTTCCTCTTGTTTTTTTGCTTTTAGATCGTTCGATCTCGCCTAGGAAGTAAACCATTCCATCCAAAGACCGCAATCTGATTTCTTCGACCTTTTTTTCTTTTTTAGGTACGTTTGTCTGATTGCCAACAAATGTTGTCGTCCCTTCGCACCCCATGACCTGGTAATAAGTGATATTTTGGTCATTGTAGATGTGAATATGAAAGTTTTTTCCTGCTAAGTCCTTTAAGGTAGAAATTTGACTCAGAGCATTATTGGCTTTTTCTGTGCTGAATAGTTTTTCTGTTGAAACTCTGGATTTTAGTACAGGACAGTTAGGACTACTTGCTTTGGCTTTATTTTGATACCCGGTACCTATGATGATATTATCCAGCTTATTCTTTATTTCAGCGGGTGTTTTTTTGATCGTATCAATATCCAATCCTAGAAATTTTTTCAGTATTTTTTCGGCATTGCCTTCTTGACCGTTTTTTTGGGCGTACCCCTTGCCATCTAAATGAATCCAGGGCTCGTTCTCAAATTTTATATCATTTACAAACATCCAGAAGAGAACGTCCTTTGGCCAACCACTCTCCCAGTAATGTTTCATAATTTCAGTTGAGATTGGTGTAAGTAGGCTGCCAGAAGTACTGTCTCCTTTTCCTATTGGATTGATGTTGTATGAAGCGCTGGAGTTGACATTTCTTGAGATTGTTGCCGTTGATTTTCCAAATGGATTTGTGGGATTGCCCAACCCGATAGGAGAAAGTGTTGTGCCAGTCGTTGCTGCAATTTTTGGATTCGCCGTGATACCAGAAATTGTTGAGTAGTTTGTCGGCCATCGGTCACGAGCCCACAGAATATTTTGTAAAATGATGGAATTTGTGGCGTGGGCACGGGCGTTGTTGAGTCTGAGGGCATCCCTTTCGATACCGTTAGCTATATCCCTAGCGCCGAACCGTGGAATGTTTGCGCACCCGGAAAGTGCTAACACAGAAACTATGGTTATAAAGATCCGCCTGGTCCAAGCCATTTTCCCAACCCACGTTTTATAGCCACCCAATTAGGTATGTTACGAAAGGTCGGTTGGTTGTATCAATATTTACCGTTGGTTGAATTTGGCTCGAGCCGTTGGAGTCCGCCAAGTTTTTCAATATTTGGGAAGCTATTTCTCCCCAAAACCGCCGCCGCCAGGGGTTTGGATGATGATTGTGTCGCCGGGCTCGAGGCTCGTCGTGTCGCAACCGTTGAGTTTTTCGACCTTGCCATCGGCGCGCCGTATGGCATTTGCTCCGGTTTTAGCGTCGTTGCCGCCATTCAAACCTCTAGGTGGTAATTTGCGATGGGTGGAGAGGATCGATAGATCCATGGCTTCGCGGAACGTGATTTCGCGGGTGACGCCATCACCGCCGCGCCATTTTCCTTTGCCGCCGGAACCCTGCCGTATACTGAAGGAATTAAGAAGAACGGGAAAACGCCACTCCAGCACTTCTGGATCAGTGAGGCGTGAATTGGTCATATGGGTCTGCACGGCATCGGCACCGTTAAATCCTTCGCCGGCCCCGGCACCGCCGGAAATGGTTTCGTAATATTGGTAAGTGTCATTGCCGAAGGTGAGATTGTTCATGGTGCCTTGCGCGGCGGCGAGCTTGCCTAAGGCAAGGAAGAGGGCATTGGTGATCGCTTGGCTGGTCTCGACATTTCCGGCGACAACGGCAGCTGGATATTTCGGATTGAGGAGCGAGCCTTCGGGCACGACGATGTCGAGTGGCTTGAGGCATCCAGCATTAAGCGGGATATCATCATCGATCAGGCAGCGAAATACGTAAAGCACGGCGGCGCGTGTGACCGAGGCTGGTGCGTTGAAATTGGTTTTTTGCTGTGGGCTTGTGCCGGTGAAGTCGATGACCGCCTTGCGTGCTTTGCGATCTACTTGGATTTTCACACTGATTTGCGTGCCATCGTCAAGAGGATAGATGGTTGATGCGTTGTCCAAAACATCGATCACCTGGCGAACCGATTCCTCGGCATTGTCTTGCACGTGGCTCATATAGGCATTGACAACGTCGAGGGTAAATTCACCGACCATTTTTTGAAGTTCTTGCGCGCCCATCATGCAGGCGGCGACCTGGGCTTTGAGGTCGGCAATGTTTTGCTCCGGGTTGCGGGCGGGATAGGGAGCATGGGTCAGCAGGTTCCGCATCGCTTGTTCTTCAAAGCTTCCGCCTGAAACTAATTTGAAATTATCGATTAGGACGCCTTCCTCATTCACATTCGAAGAAGTGGCGGGCATGGAGCCGGGGGTAATGCCGCCAATATCAGCGTGATGACCGCGAGCGGCCGTATAAAACAGGATCGAGGTGCCGGCATTATCGAACACCGGAGCAACCACGGTCACATCCGGCAGATGTGTGCCGCCATTGTACGGGGCGTTCAGTACAAAGACGTCGCCGGGCGTGATATTGCCTTGGTTAAGGTCAATGATGGTTTTGACGCTATCGCCCATGGAGCCCAGGTGAACCGGCATGTGAGGGGCATTGGCGACGAGGTCGCCATTGCGGTCGAAAATGGCGCAAGAAAAATCAAGACGTTCTTTGATATTGACCGAAGATGCGGTTTTCTCAAGTGTCACGCCCATTTGCTCGGCGATGCTCATGAAGAGATTGTTGAAGATTTCGAGCATGATGGGATCGACATCGGTGCCGATAGCGCGCGCACGGGCGATCTCTTCCTGGCGGGTTAGAATAACGTGGTTGTTCGGCGAGACATTGGCTTGCCAACCGGGCTCGACAATAATGGTTGAGTGGGGTTCGGTAATGATGGCCGGGCCGGAGAGCGTGGTGCCGGTCTTTAGGTTTGCTCTCGCATAGAGTGGCGCCTCGTGCCACGCGCCGTAAGTGAACATGCGTATTGTGCGTGTGGGCGCATCGGTCTGTGTGTTATCTTGTGGTTCGGCATTGGCTTCTTCCGGGACTTCACTCTCGGTAATCGCCTCCACATCTACGGCCTCAATGACGAGTTGTTTGTTGGGATCGGTGAAACCAAATTGTTGTTTGTGCACTGATTGAAAATTTTCATTTAGGTGTTCAAGCGAGCCGTGGGGAACAGGAAGAGATGTGTCGCTGCCATGATAACGCAGGTGGATCTGCACTTGATAGGAAATATCAGCCTTGGTGATTCCCTGGCTGACTAATTCAGCTTCTGTTTCTTGTTTGAGCCTTGCGATAATCTTCTCGATTGAGGGGAGGACTTCCGGTGTCAGAAATTCTTCAACCCCTTGTTGTCGGCTGGCGCGAATGTCGGCGAGACCCATGCCATAGGCAGAGAGAACACCGGCCAAGGGATGAAGTAGAATGGTTTTGATGTTGAGGGCATCGGCCACGCGGCAGGCATGTTGCCCGCCGGCGCCACCGAAACTTGAAAGCGCATAGTTTGAAACGTCGTAACCACGGGCGATAGATATTTTCTTGATCGCTTGCGCCATGTTGTCGACGGCGATGTCGATAAAGCCCTCGGCGATTTGTTCGGGTGTTCGGGTCCCGTCCAGTTCCATTGCAAGGGCATGGAATTTGTTTTGAACGACCCTCTTATCGAGAGTTTCATCGGCGTGAGTTCCAAACACAGGCGGAAAGAAATCGGGCGAGAGTTTCCCAACCATGACATTGGCGTCGGTGATGGTCAGGGGTCCGCCTTTGCGATAGGCGGCGGGACCAGGATCGGCACCGGCTGATTCCGGTCCAACGCGAATGCGGGCGCCATCGTAGGTGAGAATAGAGCCACCACCGGCCGCAACAGTATGGATCGCCATCATGGGTGCACGCATGCGCACGCCAGCAATTTCCGTGTCGAGCACGCGTTCGTAAATTCCGTTGAAGTGGGAGACATCGGTTGAAGTGCCGCCCATGTCAAACCCGATGACTTTGTCAAAGCCGGCCATGGCCGCGGTTTTGACCATGCCGACCATCCCACCGGCGGGCCCGGAAAGAATGGCGTCTTTGCCTTGGAATAGGTTGGCATCGGTCAAGCCACCATTCGAGCGCATGAACATCAGGTGGCAATTTGATCTCTCGCGGTCGAGGGCACGGTCGACCTTTTCGACATAGCGGCGCAGAATTGGAGAGAGATAGGCATCGACCACGGTGGTATCGCCGCGGGCGACAAATTTGATAAGCGGGCTGACATTGTGGCTTGTCGAGATTTGTGTAAAGCCGATCTCATCGGCGATCTCTGCAATCTTGGTTTCGTGGGTCGGATAGCGATAGCCATGCATGAGTAAGATGGCAATCGAGCGGAAACCGCTATCGAAAGCCGATTGAAGATCGCTTTTGATTTGATTGGGATTGAGTGGTGTTAGACATTCACCTTCTGCGGTAAAGCGTTCATCGACTTCAATCACTCGCTCGTGAAGGAGGGTGGGCTTTTCAATGTTCAGGGCGAAAATCTTTGGCCGGTTTTGATAGCCAATGGCAAGCGCGTCTTTGAAACCGCGTGTGGTGACAAGCAACACGCGTTCGCCTTTGCGTTCGAGAAGGGTGTTGGTGGCGACCGTCGTTCCCATTTTAACATTGGCGATCTGCGCTGTTGGGACCGGCGCGTCCGGCGGGACGTCCATGAGGCGCCTGATGCCTTCAATGGCAGCATCGTCATACTGATCGGGATTGACCGAAAGGAGTTTTGCTGTTTGCAAGTTTCCGTCAGGCATTCGGGCGATGACATCGGTAAACGTGCCACCCCGATCGATCCAGAAATCCCAGGTGTTGGAACTATTCATGGTGCTGCGCTTTCAGCTTCAAGATCCGCCCACAGCCGAGAGAAACTTTATCACAGCCTCAGAAATCTCTTTTGGTTTTTCAGGCAGCAAAGCATGGCCTGCACCTTCAATGCGAACTGCGGTTACCCGGTCGCCGTAATCTTGTTCAAGCAGGTCAACCGTATGTTCTGGCGGGGCAATCACATCTTGCATGGCTTGCACGACCAAAATCGGGACACCGCCAGCATCCCACCATTCTTCAGAAGGCGTTGATTGTGTTGCGTGAATCTGAACACTTGCGGTTTCGGGATACCAGCCATCAACCCAGGTTTGAGGGATCGGATTGTCTCCGGCAAAGAAAGCATAGCGGATGTCTTCAAGGCGTTCCTCCGGTGGCAGATCAAGTTGAAAACAACGGATAAGGCTTTTACCGGCTTTATCGGCAATCGGCATTTTTCCTCCGGCAGCAATCAAGGCGACCCCGCGTACTTTATCAGGGTGGAAAGCGGCGACTGATCGGGCCAACCGATTGCCAAAGGCATGACCAATGGCAACGATCTTTTCTTCCGGCGCTTCTTTCTCGATTATCTCAGCGACCATGTCCGCTAATCCGGCCATGCCGATAGGTGAGGATGGGAGAGAGCTGGCGCCAATACCGGGCGCTTCGACGGCGATGGTTTGAAATCCGGCTGCATGGAGATCGCTTGCGAGCGTCTCGAAATCGCTTGCAGGCCGACCGAGGCTTGCCAGTAAGACGACGGTTGGTCCGGACCCACCAATATGAAATTCGATTTGGGTATCCTCAATTTCTAAGATGCGACGTTCGCCCATCGCGTTAACCTCTTTTTGGTCGGGTTTTTCAGCCATAGCGGTCAATGCTATTGCACTTAGGACGATATAAACTGCCCGTAACATCCAATTCTGTGACCCAAGCACGCTAATTTCCCTTATTTTTGTCGTAGTTTCTTGATAGAGCATACACACCTGTTTGGCTTGGCACCGCTGCTAGCAGGACGACACCACTAGAAGAATATTCCGTTCTCATGGTGCCTTTCGATAGTTGAGACCATATAGCTTATGTCCATTTGGGGAAAGATCGCTGGCGCTGCAGCGGGGTTCGCTTTAGGCGGCGGACCCTTGGGCGCATTGCTGGGTGCTGTCGCCGGTCATTATGTTGTCGACGATGTGCTCGAACGCAACGACGGCGAACCTGGCCGCAGCGACCAAACCAAAGAAGTTGCATTCACCATTGGTGTCATTGCGCTCAGCGCAAAGATGGCCAAAGCCGATGGTGTGGTCACGCGCGATGAGGTTGAAGCATTCAACAAAGTCTTTCGTGTCCCGCCAAATGAAGCGACAAATGTTCGCCGGGTCTTTGATTTAGCGCGTCAAGATGTGGCGGGCTTTGAGGGCTATGCGCGCCAACTTGCCGGCCTGTTCGGTGAAGGCGCAGCAATGCTTGAAGATGTCCTGGATGGGCTCTTCTATATTGCCTTGGCTGACGGTGTAATGCATCCCAACGAGCTCGATTACCTGCGGGCGGTTGCCGGATTGTTTGGTTTTGAAGACAATGATTTTGCCCGGATTAAAGAACGCCATATGGGACCTGACGCGTCTGATCCTTATGTGATTTTAGGTATCTCACGCGAGGTTAGCGATCAAGATCTGAAGCAGGCCTACCGTCAATTGGTCAAGGAAAATCATCCGGACCGGGTTATTGCTCGGGGTGTTCCTGAAGAATTTGTAGAAATGGCGAATGAGCGGTTGTCAGCGATCAATGTCGCCTATGATCGGATCGCACAGGAACGTGGGTTGAACTAACTCTCGTTTAATCCTTACACTTACGAGTTATGGGTGGTCGCAAATGGCGCCAAAACATTTTGGTCTTGTTTTACTCATCGCGCTTGCTTGGGGGTCAAATTTCGTTGTTGCTAAGACGGGAATGGAGAGCTTTGCACCGCTGACCTTTGCTTTCTTTCGTTTTGCCTTCCTGGCGATCCTTCTCATTCCCTTTTTGCAGTGGCAGCCAGGACAGATGCGCACCATTTTGGCGATTGCCATGTTTTCCGGTGCGCTGCATTTCGCACTCTTTTTCGGCGGCCTTGCCTTTGCGCCGGCATCGGTTAGTGCTGTTGTTGCACAACTTAATGCACCCTTCGCATTACTAGTATCGATCGTGTTTTTGGGCGAAACTGTTCGCTGGCGAAGATGGTTTGGCATGGGGCTGGCATTTTTCGGGGTTGTGGTTCTGAGCTTCGACCCCGCCGTATTCAACTATATTGGCGGCATATTATTAATGGCGGCCTCTGCATTGATGTATGCTTTCTCTCAATTGTTTATGAAACGCCTTGAAGACGTCGGGGTTTGGACGTTGCAAGCGTGGATCGGCCTTATGAGTTTGCCCGTGCTTTTATTGTTATCGTTGGCGATTGAGCTGGGAGAATGGAGCAAGATGTTTGGGTATGGGTGGCTTGCTTGGGGCGCTGTTCTCTACACCACCTTGGCTGGGTCGATTATCGGACATGGCGGGGTGTACTACTTGTTGCAACGCTATGACATGTCACTGATTGCGCCACAGCTTCTGCTGGCGCCTTGTGTTGGTATACTGATGAGTGTTTGGCTGTTGAACGAACCGTTTACAGCGCGCATGGTATTTGGGAGTATGATTACACTTGCAGGCGTTGGCATATTGGCGCTACGTCAGAAGGCTGGGCAGAAGATTACGGTGCCAGAAGTTCCGTGATTCAAGTTTGAGGTGCTAAACCTGTGACCGCAACAACAACACAATTAGCGAAAATTCCGACCTTGTTGTTGGGTGGCTATCGCCTGCTGTTTCCATTGGCGGCTCTATGGGCAATTCTATCCCTGGCCTTGTGGATAGCGATGCTGAGCGGCACCCTTACTCCGTCTTCGGCATTTGAGTTTCAAGACTGGCATTCACACGAAATGCTCTTTGGTTTTGTCGCGGCTGTTGTTGGCGGTTTCGTGTTGACGGCTGTTCCGAATTGGACCAACCGGCCTCCTTTACAAGGCTTGCCGCTTCTCACTCTTGCTGTGCTTTGGCTAGCGGGCCGCCTGGCCGTTTTTTGGTCACAAGCGATAGGCATTTATCTGGCAGGCGTTATCGACTTTAGTTTCTTGTTGGCGATTGGCGTCTATACAGCGCGCCAAGTCATTATCAGCGGCAACAAACGCAACGCACCCATCGCCGGGCTCATACTATTATTAGCGATAGCTAATTTGCTCACACACTTTGAGGCGGCAGGTCAATCCATCGCCACCGGTCTTGGTCTTCGTATGGGGTTCGGCATGGTGACCCTTTTATTGGCTTTGATTGGAGGACGCATAACGCCGAACTTCACCGCCAATTGGTTGAAAGCCCGTGGAGCCAAAGTTTCATTTGGCGCTGTTACCAAGGTGGATGTGATCGGACTGATCTCGGTCGCTCTATTTGTTGTGCTTTGGATTATTCTTGATCGAAACGCGGTGGTTGGAGCTGCCGCACTATTTGCTAGCGCTATGACCGCTACGCGTCTCTCTCGTTGGCGGGGCTGGCTTACCAGCGCGGAACCTTTGCTGTTCATTCTCCATATTGGTTATGGCTGGTTGGCCTTAAGCTTAGCATTCATGGGGATCAGTATGCTGGTAGAGAGTGTACCAATTTCTGTTGGTCTCCATTCCCTTACTGCTGGGGCGATGACAACCATGATTTTGGTGGTGATGTCGCGAGCGATACTGGGTCATAGCGGTTTACCGCTCAAAGCAGATCGCATCATTGTGCTGATGATTGTCTGCCAACAATTGGCGGTCATTGGTCGATTGATTACAGCTTTTCAAGGTAGTTTGGGATTCCTTCTTTATTTGTCAGCATTTCTTTGGTGTCTGGCATTTGTTCTATTCCTTACCCGTTTTCTTCCGGTCGTCTTAACGCCCAAAAAAGCGTAGGCCATGGTTCACGATTAGTCGTTCTCAAGAGCGGCTTGGAGAATTTTAGAACGGATATCGGCCGGTTGTGCGTCAATGGCGCGGGAGATAATGCGTGTCTGTTCGCGTAGATCGTGAACTTGGTCGATCAGTGAAAGGATAATCGGAATCGCCTCGCTGCCGACACCCAATTGATTGTCAAGCATGTCGAGCAACCGGATCCGGGCAAGGTCAGCTTCACCAAAAACGATTGCAGCGCCACTTTGTGCCGGTCTCACCCATTCCTTGGTGATCCATATGCGGAGCTGGACAGCACTGACGCTTGTGATCTTTGTTAGAACTTCCTGTTCGTCGATCATTGTCCGCCTCCCATTTTCTCTCTGGGATTGTAAGCGTGTGTTTCACGCCATTTTTCCATCGACGATTCTAGTTCGCCGTCTATTTCCTTAGGCAGGACAATCTTCAAAATGCATCGCTGATCGCCTTTGCGGCCAGTTGTGCTATTTTTCACCCCTTTGCCCTTCAGCCGGAGTGTTTGATCGCTGCTTGAGCCTTTCGGAATTGTCATCCGAACCCGTTTGTCAATCGTCGGCACATCCACTTTGGCGCCAAGGATCGCTTCATCAATTGTGATGGGTAAGTCGACAACAATGTCGTCAGCCTCGCGGCGGAATATTGGATGTGCGCGGACATCGATTTCGATGAAGGCGTCGCCGGGCGGTCCGCCACCGACACCGGGTTGACCTTTCGCGGCAAGACGAATGGTTTGGTGATCTTTCACACCTTCCGGAACTTTAACATCGATTGTTGAACCGTCGTGGAGGGTAACACGTTTTGTCGCACCGGTGACTGCGTCGAGAAAATCAACGGCCAAATGGTAACGAATGTCGCCGCCGCGCATTTTGAACTGACGCGGTCGACCAGCTTGACCGTGCCCGAACAAATCTGAAAAGACTCCACCGAGATCTTCAAAGCTGGCGTCAGATTGATATTGCCTAGCCCCGTCGGCGCCGGCGTACTCTTTATAATAACGATGCTCTGGGCGCTCAGCCCCGCTGGCGTCGATTTCGCCGCGATCAAATTGCGCGCGCTTTTCCGGCTTGCCTAAAATATCGAATGCCCCGGAGACTTCCTTGAAGCGTTCTTCGGCCCCTTTATCCGAGGGGTTGAGATCTGGGTGCAGTTTTTTCGCCAGTTCGCGATACGCCTTTTTTATGTCGTCGTCGGAGGCATTTTTTGAAACGCCGAGTATTTTGTAGGGATCTTCCATGCGCTTTTCTTACCAAATGAGAGAGCCGGGACGGCAAACGTGGGTTAGAAAAACACTATAGCAAATATGGGGTAAAAGTTGATTGATTACATACGTCGCCAGTTCTTATTCTGGCGTGTTTGTCCAAAGGCGAAAATAATCTGCTATTCCGGCAATGCAAACGCAACAACATAATCGCCTAAGGTCGTTGTTGCTGAGGAATGTCCGCCTGCGGCAATAACCACATATTGGCGGCCTTCCCACTCATAAGTCATGGGCGTGGCTTGGCCACCAGCCGGTAGGCGGCCTTTCCAAAGTTCTTTACCGGTTGCCTGATCGAACGCACGCAGATAGTCGTCCATGGTGGCGCCGATAAACACCACACCGCCGTCTGTCACGATCGGCGCCCCGAAGGCGGCCGTGCCCCATTTCATCGGGAGACCGAGGGGGGCTAGATCGCGCACCGTGCCCAGAACAGTTTCCCATTTAATGGTGCCGGTCGTAAGGTCGACGGCATGGAGCATGCCCCATGGTGGTTTGTTGCAGGGGATCCCGAGGGGCGAGAGCAGGATGTCACGACGCATGGCGTAAGGTGTGCCTTGTTGCTCTGAGATCTCGTGCCCGGGATTGGCGTCTTTCACTGATTGGAAATCTTCTGAGGGAAACAGTTTGATCACGTGGATCGCCCGATTGGTATTCAAATACATGGTTTGGGATTTGGGATCGAAAGCGAGACCACCCCAATTTGCACCGCCTGCCGTGAATGGAACTTCAGCCGTTCCTTCGAAAGAAGGCGGTGTGTAGATCCCCTCATTACGCAGATTTCTGATTTGTTTGGCACACCATCTCTTGTCAAAAAAGGCTAAGCCAAAGGCGTCTTTTTTTGTGAGTGTGTGTGGCACAAGGGGCGGCGGCGCAACAGGGAAGGGCTGGGTCGGTGAAAGAACTTCTCCCGGTACCCCGTTTTGCGGTACGGGGCGCTCTTCAATCTCGAAAACCGGTTCACCGGTTTCACGGTTGAATACAAAAACCATGCCCATCTTGGTCGCTTGGATAAGCGCCGGGATGTCACCGGTCTCACGTTTCAGGGTCACTAAAGTCGGTTGCGCCGGTAGGTCATAATCCCAAACATCATGATGCACAGTTTGAAAATGCCACACGACTTCACCAGTTTCCGCTTTCAACGCTACGATAGAATTTGCATAGCGATTGTCGCCAAGGCGTTCGCCGCCGTAAAAATCTGGGCTTGGACTTGAGGTCGGGAGAAAGACCAGACCGCGCTGCTCATCAACCGACATCGGGGCCCAGACATTGGCGTGGCCGGTGCGTTGCGCTTGCTCAGAATTCCAGCTGCCGGGTTGCTCCTTGGCGCCACGGGCGACGGGGTCAAAGTCCCAGCGTGGTTTTCCGGTGCGGACGTCGAAAGCACGAACCGTGCCCTTGGGCGCATCGGCGCGCTGATTGTCTCCAATAGATGAGCCGATAATGATTGTGTCACCGACGATGACCGGCGGCGATGTGATTTGAAATTCCCAGGGCCCGATCAGTTCCATGCCGATCTTTATGTTAATGACCCCCTGGTCGCCGAACGAGGGACAGGGCTCGCCGGTTTTGGCATCAAGCGAGATGAGGCGGGTATCGTTGGTGCCCATATATATTCTGAATGCGCAGGCCTGACCCTCAACGGCCTCTGGGTCCTGCCAATAGGTGACACCGCGGCAGACGAACTGATTGGCCGGGCGATAACCGGTGGCAATTTTTGAGTCGTAGCGCCAGATTTGTTCCCCGGTTCCAGGATGGAGGGCGACGACCTCGTTGAACGGCGTGCAAAGAATGAGACTGTCTTCGACAAAAAGGGGTGTCGCTTCAAAGGCCGACACTTTGATATCGTCAGGACGGGTTTTCATATCGCCCGTTCGGTAGAGCCAGGCGATTTTCAGGTCGGTGACGTTTTCCGGGGTAATTTGGCTTAAGTCGGAGTGCCGCGACCCGCCGGCATCGCCGCCGTAATGCCGCCAGTCTTGGGCCTCAGCGGATGTGCTTGCGGCGATCACCAATGTGAGGAGCAGTGAGAAATGCCCCAACCAAGAACGGCGCCAGCCGTTGGTCAGCGCGTGGAATTTGTTAGTTTTGATCATTTAGCCGGTTCCTAAGAGTTTCGCACTTTTCCGCCCCCACAACACCATAGTGTTTATAGAGCCTGCGCGACATTCTCTCGCCGATTTGCAAGTGAAGCTAGGCGATTTTGAAATTGATTGGCTTATTGTTGAATTTTGCTGGTTGCGGTTAACGGGAGACAGTTTTTCTTTCCCCAGATGACGAACGGATTTGGCGAATTTAGAAAGCAATCTAAAGAATGGCAATGTCACGGCTTTTGCAATGTTTGCCATGCATAATGATATTGTAATCAAAAAGTAGGATTTGGTATTTGTCCATGGGAGTTATGGAGGCCATTGAAAGGTTAGGTTTGGAGCAAGGGTTGAACAAACAAATTTCATACGACAGCGAAAAAATCGACGAGGTCCACCGGCTGACCCTTTATCCACCCTATTTTGGTCAGTTTACAAAGGATTACCGATTGGCCCTGGCCGACGGCGGCTGTCCGGTCTATGTCGACTTTTTTCTTCGAGACAACATCACGCCGCTGCTTGGCACGCTGAGTGTTCTGGACCTTCGCGAAGAAGATTCCGTTCTATATAGGTATTGCGGGTCGGGCATCACCGCCAGCACCGGTGCCGACCTCACAGGTTTAAATCTGCTGGATCTGGTGCCGGCGGAAGGCCGGGAAGATTTGTATACGGATATGAAAGCGATGATTGCCCACCCTTGCGGTAACTTCTCGCAACACCTTGATGTATACGCGAGCGGAAAGAGTGTCACATCGGAGTCCCTGTCGCTCCCCTTCAAATCGGCATCTGATTCGCGGGTTAACTGCCTGATGACATTGCATGCCTCGGAATGGACCATTGTTTCAGAGGGTCAAAAGCGTAATTTGATCGACAGTGGCGATATGCGCATCGGCGTCGAATGGATCCAGTCGATCTTCGTCGATATCGGGTTTGGCACGCCCGGCCCGACGGCGCTGCAGCGGGATCAGCCGACCGAGTTACCGGCGTGATCTGTGAGTGGCAGATTCCACCAGGTGCGTAACATGAGTTTTAACAAGTGTGCAATGGGTTAAACGTGGTTCCGAAAGCGGCCATATTGCGCGAAAATAAAGGTGAGGACGGATCAATGGCAGAACAAAATTTCAGCCGCGCGGCGATCAAGGCAGGAAACAATGCGGTTATCACCGGCGGCGCCAGCGGTATTGGATTGGCTGCCGCTGAGCGGTTCATACAAAACGGCATGAATGTGCTTATTGCCGATCTCGACGAGGAGGCCTTGGAGCAGGCGAAAGAAACACTGGGTGAAAAAGCATCCGGCGGCGCCCGCATCATGGCTCATGTTTGCGATGTCTCCCAGGTGGACCAGGTCAAGGCGCTGGCGGATTTTGCAGCCGATGCGCTCGGCGATGTTTCGGTGCTCATGAACAATGCCGGGATCGCCATGGATACGGGCAAGCCTTGGGAGAACGGGGACAAATGGCGCAAGCTGATCGATATCAATCTGTGGGGCGTCATTCATAGCACGCAGGCCTTTGTCCCCGCCATGCTGGCACATGGGAAACCGGGTCTGGTGATCAATACCGGTTCGAAGCAGGGGATCACCAAGCCGCCAGGCGGATCGGCCTATAATCTTTCAAAGGCGGGCGTTATTTCCTTCACGGAATCTCTCGCCTATGAATTACGGCAGCTGGAGGACGGTAATCTTACCGCCCATCTGCTGGTGCCGGGCTTCACCTATACCGGTATGATCTCGAAATGGATTCCTGAAAAACCAGAAGGCGCCTGGACGTCGGGCCAAGTCGTCGCTTTTCTGTTTGAGAGGCTCGAAGAGGGTGACTTCTATATCTTGTGCCCCGATAATGATGTGACGCCGGAAATCGACCGGCGCCGCATTCAGTGGTATGCGGACGATCTGATCAAAAACCGCCCGGCGCTTTCCCGCTGGCATCCAGATTATGAAGAGGAATTTGCGGCATTCATGGAGGGGGCGGACAAATAGGACGGCACGCATGGGGGCGAAGGGAGGAGCCCCCAACCGTCATTGCGAGGCGCGTTTTGCGACGCGGTCATCTAAATGCAGCCTTTCAAAATTTACCGCTCTAGATTGCCACGCCGCCCTTCGGCCGGCTGGCAATGACGGCGGCGTGGGCTACTTCTTCAATCGGTCCCGCCCTCTTATCGTAACGCCCGCCAGGCCTCCCCCGATCAAGTCGGGGGCAGGCTTTCGAGACGCGGGCGTGCGCCTTCACACCACGATGTTACATTAAAAAACTATGCCGCCGCCGTATAAGGCATCTCATTTTATGAACTGTGTCTGAAGTCGCAAACAGGCAATCAGGGCTTGCGGGCCCGTGCGCCCTGGTTAGAGTGCGCCTTAATAACAACGATAATTCTTTCCCGGGGGGTAGGCCGCGCATGTCAGGCCGTCACATTGAGATGACGCCGCGCCATCTCATGCTGCTCATCCTGTTCAACTTTGTCTTTGCCGTGTCGATGATCGTGGTCAAGCTGGGCATGAGCTATATGCCGCCGATGCTGTTTTCGGGCCTGCGGTTCTTGATCTATGCGCTCGTGCTGGTGCCGTTTCTGCGCTGGCATCGGGGCCGCATGCATATCTTGTTTGCCATTGCCATGACGGCGGGCGCGCTCAGCTTTGCGCTGATTTATATTGGCATCGATATGGCCGGTGACCTGTCGTCGGTGGCGATTGCGCTGCAGCTGGGCGTGCCGTTCACGACCATCTTCGCCATGATCTTTTTGGGCGAGGTGGTGCGCTGGCGGCGCTGGCTGGGGATGGGGCTGGCGTTCGGGGGCGTCATGGTGTTTTCGTTCGACCCCCGGGTGCTCGGCTATATTGACGGAATTATGTTCGGGGTCGTGGGGGCGCTGGTTGG